>NZ_CP017565.2:300000-487801 GCF_001865575.2 Paraburkholderia sprentiae WSM5005 | reverse complement strand
GCGGCCCCCAAGCTCACGGTCAAAGATCTCTGGACCGGTACGGTACCGACGGGAAGGTGCGACGTCAACACAGATCACCTCACCTTAGGGAGCGACGGACACAGAACACCTCACCTTTCCCCGCGCGATCTTCACAATTCGTCTCACCATCGGTGCTAAAACGCCTCACCTTGCCCATCAATTTGCCTCACCTTGCAGTGGTAAACACCTCACCAAGGCGCTCAATTAACATCACCTTTGACACATTTCGCCTCACCTTACAAGCGTAAGTCATTGTTTTATATGAGGCTGCCAGTTCACGTTAGTTGTTGGTGAGTTTTGTTTTTTGATAAATACTAACAACCGGAGCGCCGGGCAAAAGGAACAGCGAGGTCGCAGATGATCCGACCTCGGTCAATGGGTTAGAGGCATCGATCCGACGGACCGGTGCGCTAGGTGCCTGCGCCCGCGTGAATTCGGCGAAAAGATCGACATGAAAATACCGATCTAAGGTGAGGCGAAATGTGTGTCCGCCCCAATGGGGCCGGAATATCGCTGCTTTGCGCGGGCTAAGGTGAGGTGTTCTGTGTTTAGCGCGGGTGCACGGAAACCGGTGGGTCGACTTTTTCTGCCTAGTGTTCTCGATTTTTCGTGGGTGCCTCCCAAAATTCGTTGTCATAACTCATTGAATATAAAAGAAATTCGGCGATTTTTCGTCGCAGCTAACTTTCGGTGCCAGATTTAAATGGCAATTCTTCGGCGGGGTGAGTATTCTACGGTTCGACGCGCTATCCATCGGAAACCGTAGAAACAGATGGTGAGCGTGAGGAAATCGTCTCACCGTTGATAAAAAGAGAGGAACTGCAAAATGAATTTGAGCGAATTGCCCGGCATCGACCGCCGCGTGAAGCTCTCCAACTTGGGGGAGTTCGCCGAGCGTCTGTCGGTGATGGCGAACGAACTACGGGACCAGATTCTTGCCCCCAGGCCGCGTAAGAGCCCTCCTGTATTCACAATCGGCGAGTTGTCGGAACTGTGCGGGATCGACCGTCAGAAGATCAATTACCTGGCGACCAAGGAAGGCGGCGAACTTCCGCGGGGTATGGCTCATGGCAGCGGAAGGGCGCGCATTTTCTCTCTGAAAGATGTGCGCACGTGGGTCCAGCAAGTATCGGACATTTATCAGACTCCGCTCGTTAGTGGTACTCGTGAGCATCGCGGTCGCGTGTTGATCACAGCGAATTTCAAGGGTGGTTCTTGTAAGACCACAACGACTATGTGTATCGCGCAGGGCTTGAGCTTGCGCGGGCGCAAAGTGCTTGTCATTGACCTCGATCCGCAAGCATCTCTGTCCGAGTTGTGCGGCCTTTATGCCGAGAAAGATGTGACTTGGGAGGACACGGTCCTTCCATTCATCTACGACCCGACCATCGAGGGCGGACTCGCGTCGAAGGTTCAAAGCACATATTGGGATGGCCTGGATGTCATCCCTGCACACAACTACCTGCACGACGCGGAATTCCATCTTCCAACCGCTCAACAGACTAACCCGGGCTTCGAGTTCTGGTCGGTTCTTCGCAAGGGAGTCGAACCGCTTCGAGCCCGGTACGACTACATCGTTTTGGACACTGCCCCATCCCTCTCCTACATGACCCTTAATGGTCTCATGGCGGCCGATTCGATGGTTATGCCGTTAGTCCCGGAAAGCTTGGACTTCATCTCGTCGGTATCTTTCTGGTCACTATTCGCCGAGGTGGCGCATGGTTTTGTAGAACATGAGGTCGATAAAACGTACGACTTCATCTCTGTGCTGCTGTCCAGAGTTGACTATGGAATGACATCATCTGCGCCAGTTGTTCGGTCTTGGTCGCAGCGCGCATATGGCGACTGGCTTCATACAACCGAGGTACCGGCGAGTTCTGTTATGAGCAACGGCGCATTGGCCTTCTCGACGGTCTTTGATCTTTCGCGTTCCGATGCTGTGGCGAAGACTCTAGCTCGGGTCAAGCAGCCGCTATTGGATTACTGCAAATGGATTGATGATCAGTATGTCGCTCAATGGAGGGCCGGACAATGAGCAACTTGCGTGAACGCATGATGAGCAAGACTGCTGACGTTCGTGCCGCGAAGGACATCCAGCTCGACCAGCAGCATGAGAAGCCCACCAGCCCTCGAACAGCGCCGGGGATGGCCGGCGCGTTGGCCCAGGCGCAACAGCGAATCGTCGAACTTGAGAAAGCGGGTACCGCATCGGACGTGAAGGTTTCGGAAATCGTTCCAAACCCGTGGCAGCCGCGGAAGGTGTTCAACGAAGCGAAGTTGACCCAACTTGCGGAATCGATCCGCGAAGCGGGGCTGGTCCAACCGATCATTGTTCGCCGCGCTGCGCACGGTCATCAGCTCGTCGCGGGGGAAAGACGTTGGCGCGCTCACAAGATGATCGATAAGGAGACGATCAAGGCCGTCATCATCGATCTTTCTGACGAAGAGATGGCGATGTTGGCCCTAGTGGAAAACATCGTGCGCGACGACTTGTCGGATTATGAGATCGCTCGCTCTATTCGCAGCACCGAAAAAGAGTTTCCCAACAGAAAGCGTATGGCAGAAGCATTGGGTTTCTCTCGTTCGGAACTGTATCGTTTCCTCGCGTTTGCTGACCTTCCCGACTTCGTTATCAAGGATCTGGATGTACAGCCGAGGCTGTTGGGCGCAACCGCGGCCGAGGGTTTGGTGTCAATCCTGCGCGACAAGGACGCGAAGGCGTTTGATGTCGCCAGACAGATGTGGGCCAGGGTGGTGGCGGGGGACCTCGATCAATTGAAACTCGCGAAGGCGATCAAGCAGGCTATCCAAAGCGGCGATGATGGGTCGCGCGGCGTTAGTGACCGTAGCATCGAGAAGATTTTTGCGGGGAAAAATCAGGCGGGGTCGATTACGAAAGACGCTGTGGGTTTCACGGTAAAGATCAGAGCAGGCATGCTCACCGCAGAGAAGGAGAAGCAGATACGTAGGCTCATCTCAGAGCTATTTTCTCCTAGCAGCGGCGGCAGCGCCGATTGAGGCGAACGGTTAAGGTGCTCATGGAGCACCTTTTTTCTTTTGGTCGCCACGCTTTCGCCGCGTCGGTGGTGTCCCAAGTTGGGACACGACTCCGGTTGAAGCGAGAGGGCGCTGCCGTCACGTGACGTGCAAGTTTGTACGAATTGTTCGAGATGCCATTGCAAATCGGTTAGCTCGTTTCTCACTCCGCGCACCTACCCTTCCGATTATTACCACGCTCTAGTCTTTGAACATTTGTCCCAAGTTGGGACACATAGGCGGACGCCTTCGTCTGATCACTCACCACCGCGTGGCGCTCTTCGGGCCGAGCCCCGACTTCGAACCAGCCTTGCGCTGTTAAGCTGCAAGCGGGACAGACGCAGATTCTGACGCCATCTTAACCACGCCAGCATCAAGGGAAGATTTTGTATCTCGGCCGGTCGCAAAGGCGCACTCCCGCCACAGGAACGACGAACACTTCGTGGTCGCTGCGGATAAGGCATCGTAAGCTCTGCCTCCCCAGATTGGATCCGGACGATCGCATCTCTTGACGACGGCTGTGTCGACTAGAGCGTCAATCGGTGCAGGACTGCTCGAGCGAATGGATTCTTAGGTCGCGAAGCGTGGGTGACCCTGCGTCCCGGAGCGCGACTCATCTGCGCCGCACAATGCACGTACCCGGAATGCTCAAGGCAAGGCGCACTGCACCGCGCGAAAAGCGAAGGTACTGCGCGCTCTAAAGTTGCAACGCGAGTCAGTCGACAAGCCGTTCAGGGGGTCGATCTGCGACACAGCGTTCCTCGCGTTTCCAAATACGGCACGACTGCAAGGAGGGCTCAAAGTTTGTCTGGCCTCGAGCGCCCAATCGTCCTCTTAGGACAGTTGCGGGCTGTTCGGTTTGAGTGACTTTGGACTTTGCCTTCGAACGCAAGCGTTGACCCATCGGTCACGAAAGGGGTGCTTAGGGAATTTCGCCCTAACTGTCAACGCCGACTGAAACCTGACCCACATTCGATGGTTTCGCCGAAGTAAATCTGATAGCGTTTCGCCACGACGTTGAAGAACAGATTCGCCTCCTCGTGCCCGAATGGCAGATAGCCGATTTCGTCGACGACCAGCAGCCTAGGCCCGATAACCGCGCGATTGAAGAACTCGCGCAGCCGATTCTGTTGCCGGGCGGCGGCCAATTGCATCATCAAGTCGGCGGCCGTGATGAACCGCGTCTTGATGCCCGCCTGCGCCGCGCGGTAAGCAAGCGAAGTCGCGATATGTGTCTTGCCAACACCGGATGGTCCGAGCAGCACGATGTTCTCGGCCCTTTCGATGAACGCCAGACTCGCAAGCTCTTGAATCTGCGCACGCGGTGCGCCGCTGGCGAAGCCAAAGTCATACTGTTCTAGCGTCTTGATGCCGGGCAACCCCGCCAACTTCGTGAGCATCTGGCGCTTGCGCTGTTCGCGAGCACCGAGTTCGGCTTGCAGAAGCTGCTCCAGGAAGTCGGCCATACTCGAATCGGCTGCGGCCGTGCGTTGAGCCAGCGGCGCCCAGTCGGTGGCGACGCAGTCGAGCTTCAGTTGCGCGCACAGCGCGGCGATGCGCTCACGTTGCAGATTCATGCGGCGAGCTCCAGCAACGTGTCATAGACCGCCAGCGGATGCTGCAGGCTCTCATGGGGCAACACCCGGCGATTGTCGGGCGCCGCGAGGACAGGCGCTTGAGCCGGCAATGGTAGAAGTGCCGCTCGTTCACCATGGAGCAACACGGCTGGACGCTCGCCCGTTGTTGCGTGACGGCGCACATTGGCAATCTCTGAGAGCCATCGGCCGAGGTGCGCATTGGCGGTCTCGACGTCCAGCTTCTGTCCGGATGACTCGAGCGTCGCGGCAAGGGGCACGACGAAGCTCTCCTTGAGATAGCGATTGAATCGCTCGACCTTGCCCCTTGGTCTTGGCACGGTATGGGCGACACACCTTCGGCGTGAAGCCGTAGGTCTCGGCCAGCGCCAGCAATTGCGGATTCCAGCGATGCTCGCCCACACCAAACGCATCGCGCTCGATGACCACCGATTTGGCGTTGTCGAATAGCACATGCTCCGGCGTGCCGCCGAAGTAGACCAGTGCTTCGCGCAGGCATTCGCACAGCGTCGCCGCGTCCTCGCGCGCGGTGAATCGCACAAAGCTCGCGCGGCTATAGCCCAACGTCGCGACCAGCGCGAGCAACCGCTCGCGGCCGCGCCGGATGACGGTGAAATCGGCCTGCATCTGCTTGCCCGGTGGCGTCTCGAAGCGCACGACCGGCTCGGCTTCGGGATGTTTGCGGGGTGCAAGGAACGCCTTGAACTGGCTGATGCCGCCTGCATAGCCGGCCTCCTGCAGTTCGCGCAGCAGAACTGTCGCTGGAATCCAGTCCGGCCGCGCTGCTGCCACGCGCTCCAGCAAATAGTCCTTGAACGGGTCGAGCTTCGTCGCTCGCGGCTCACGCGGCTTGTACCGTCTCGCTTCTTCATCTCTTCGATAGCGACGCACGGTGTTGCGCGATAAGCCCGTCTGCCTCGCTATCTCCCAAACCGCCGTCCCGCGTCTGGCTAATACTTTGATTTCCACTGCTTGCTCCTGAGTCAGCATCGGCGGCAAAAGCCGCCATCGTCTCCCAGGTGGGTCAGTTTTATGTCGGCGACAGGGTCAGTTTTACATCGGCGCTAACACCTAACAATCTTTTTCACCGCCAAGGACGGACGACGCAGACACGAACCGCCAACTTGAGCGCGGGAGGGTCCGTCTCATTGCAAGATGTGCCTCGTTTCCCGAACTGATACTGGCTCGGTGGAAGAGCGGCCATAACTGATTTGTGGACAGGAATCGCTTGGGAAAAACGCGCCGCTTTCATGCGGGGCCACGAGTGGTGCGCTGCTCCATGATCTCGGATCGAATGCGTGACGCTCGGTCTGTGGCGACACGTCGCGCGACAGCGTCCAATATTTTGATACCGCGGCCGCTCTAGTAACCCTGTTCCATCCACGCAGAGCGGGCGCACAGCCCGAAGCTGTTGGCTCCGTGCCCTCGAACTGGAACGCTTGATTGCAGCAACTTTCTAAGTATTCCTAAGTTAATGGCGTCTGCGCCGAACTGGTGCTCGAAACTTGGCGGCAGGCTTATTGCGGTCTCCGTGAAACATTGCCGAACGATTTTCACTTGCCTGAAAACCCGCGTCCGTAGGCGCTTCCCCGCAGTTCTTGGCAATTGTTTCACGGCGCACCCTCACGAAGGCCGACAAAATGGCGATTGTGCGAGAGTTGAACAGGGATTTCGGTGCGACTCAGATCGGTCTGTAGTGAACGTTACGTAATCTGTAGCGCTGACCATGTTCCGGTCGAACGGCTTTGCTGTCTTCCGCGGCGTGGCCCGTACCCCGTAGACGTGGGAAGCCTCCGCCGCTCGGATGACGAAGCGGACGGGCGCAAGGCTCCGGCAGCCCCGCGCGTTTCGCGCCCGATCAGGCTACGGCAATATGATGCAGATGGGCGCAACTTATCGTCATGCGTGTAGGTTACCTTGAGAATAGGTGATGCCGCGAGGCAGCTCTGCAAAGGCGCAGGCCGCCGCGTCGACCGTTGCCGCGCAGTCCCGTTTCCGGCACGAGCGTGTCGTCCGCAGTCTTTCACTGCGCATGGCCGATCGCCTCAAACTCGTCGCTCTCGCGCTGCCCGCAGACTGCGCGCCAGAATCGCTCCCGGCCCCAGTATCTCAATTCGTGGTGGCCTGCTGGCCCGGAATGAGCCGAGCGCAGTTGCTTGAACGCGCACGTCGGTCTGGGTTGCGCGCTTCGCGGCGGGCGCGCCACGACCGCGGGCCCGACGGCGTGCATCTATATGGACTCGTGCTGGTGAGAGGCGATGCGCGCGCCGACCTCGTAGCTCACGTGCGCCGACTCGTGCGTCGCGGTGGGACGCGGCGCGCCCGAGCCTCTTTGCCGCCAGCGCAGGACGAGAGGCAAACCGGACTCTTCTAAGAGCCCGGTAATGGAGTAGTTGCGCCTTGCGGCCACATTTCTTGTCGCGCCTGACACACTCGCGATCGGAGCGAAGAACGTGAAGGCGACCGGTCTGCCGGTTTTGCCGACGAGGCTACGATGCGTTAACGCGCACCTGGCAAACCGGGTCGTAAGCCCCTGCGCACGATCCTGCATACGTTCGTCTGTTTTCCGTGAAGATGGAAAACGGCCGAGAGTCTATGAAAGAGAGCCCCGTGCGGAGACTGGTCGGCGCGCCACCGATCGCCAGGTCGGTAGCTATCCGGAGCCTTGGGAAACGATGGAGGATTCTCTCCGCAGTGCGGAGAGAATCTTGCTAAATGTTCCTTATGGACCACGTTTCCGGTGGCGTGGCCGCTCGACCAGACGGAGGCGGCGACACCGGGCTTCATGGGCCGCGCCCAGTTGATGGACCGCGTGCGCTGGCTCCCGTTACTTGCGCCGCTGTGGACGTCCGGAACCTGGACCAGCCCATAGTACCAAAATTTGGTACTATGGCTTAAACACAGCTGGAGTCCATCATGAGCAAGAATACGTCTGTTTCCCTTGGGGCACACTTTGCTGAATTCGTCGAGGACCGCGTTCGCGCCGGGCGCTATAGCACCGCGAGTGACGTGGTGCGGGCTGGTCTACGCTTGCTCGAAGAACAGGAAGCGAAGCTCGATGCGCTGCGTTCAGAATTGGAAAAGGGAGAGCGTTCGGGTGCGTCCAAACCATTTGACTTTGACGCCTTCCTCGCTCGCAAACGGAAGTCGACCACGTGAAGGGTTTCGTCCTCTCGCCGGCCGCGGAGCTCGATCTGAATGATATATGGGACTACTCGCTCGAAAATTGGGGTGCCACGCAGGCTGATCGGTATATCCGACTGATTCAGGACACCATAATCGGGTTGGTACAGGGCACGCAACCGAGCCGGTCCGCTTCCCACGTTCGTGCCGGTTATCGAAGTGTGCTGGTCGGTGCGCACATTGTGTTTTTCAAGGAGCACGATGAGCTGGTCGATGTCATCCGGATACTTCATCAGCGGATGGATCCTTCGAAACATGTGGCGAGTGAGAACTAGTTGGTCGACTGAATGAATTTTGCAGAGTCTGTCTGCAAAATCACCCGCGCCTCAGATCATGCAGACAGCGTCTGCGAAATCGACGGGACAACCGGTCCCATATGTAGGAGTGCGTACTACCTTCACACTGTCCATAGTCGCACATGCGTTTCCTCTGCCCTGGTCGTCATGCGTTCGACTGCTTTCCGAAGACGGAGGCCGCCCGAGAGTTCTTTGAAACCGAGGCTTTACGCGAAGGCTGGTCGGTGCGCCCGCTGGATCGCCAGATCGGCAGCCAGCTCTACGAACGGCCTACCGATTGGCAACAGCATTGCCGAGTCCGCGGTGAACCAGGTCGTCAGTTACCGTATGGCCAGGAAACGACAGATGCGTTGGACCGACGTAGAACGTATTAAATTTGCCTCTACTGCGTGATTGAATGCGCCACTTCGCTTCGGCGTCGCCGAAGTGCAACTAACCGTCATTGGCCGCCGCGACCTTCCACTGCTTCGCTACAAAAACCGCTGGGCAAAAGGGAGGTGGTCTTATACATCGCGGACGGCACCGAAATGCGACGATTACCCGTTCGACACACCAAAGGCATCACTGCCCAGCCTCAGAAGCACGCGATCGTGGATTGCGAAGCGGTCCTGCCGCCGCATCGCCGGGGCGTCGTCGAACGGACCGGGAGCAGCCCATAGCAAAAGTGTGAACGACACAGACGCAGTGGAAGGGTGCTTCGATCACGTTGCTGCTGATCATGAACGGGCTCTGCCGGCGACACTGCGGACATCGCGTCCGGAGTTCCTGCCGATGGGCAGGCGCTCGCGGTGGCTGATGCGGCGCGGCTCACGCTGGAGGCCGATATCGCCCGCCTGCAGCGGGAAAACCGTGACAGCGACGCCGCCTTGGCACAAGTCCGCGCGGACTTTGCGCGCGAGCTGGACAAGCTGCGTGAGGACGGCAGCGCTCGGAAGAGCGTCTGCGGGCAGCAGAACAGCGCGCGCTACTCGAGATTGAGCGCGAACGCGCACTGGCCACGCGACTGCACGAAGATCTGGATGCTGCGGGGCGGCGGGCCGAGCAGCATGACGAGCGTCATCGCGCTGAATCGGAAACCTTGCGAGGCCAGCTGGGCGACGCCAGACATCAGGCCGGGCTGATGCAGGGTCGGCTCGACGCGCTTGAGGCAACCAACGCTGCGTATATGGACGAGCTTGAGACTCTTCGACAAAACCTTTCCACTGTGCCGGCTTCTGGCGTGGGGATCGCAGGGCGCTCAGCGCGGCGCACCGTCGCGGCGAGGAAGCCTGTGCTGACCGTTCGCAAGGATCGCGGAGTAAAGGAGTCTACCGAGTGAAAAAGGTGCCCCGGCGGCGGCGTCGCCCAGCGTGTCCACCGATCGGAGCGCTGATGCGATACGGAACCCGGATCGTACGCGTGATTGCCGAAGTCAGTGGTCAGCGGGTGGTGATCGAGTCAGTCAGCGAGGATGGCCGGGTGTTTCGCAGCGCGGTCAAATGGAGCAGTCTTTCGGAACTGGAAAATGGGCTGTTTCAGGAGGCCGGATAAACCTCGTATTGCGGTTGGGAGGGTTGGGAGAGATTGCTGGATATGGCACTGGCGGCCGCCGTCAACGGGAAGCAAAAAGCGGCGTGGCAGTCGGACGGCAAAATGCCTATAATGAATGGGCAAATTGCCGAATGGAGCCGCGATGATCACTGTCTCTTTCAAGCCAAGCGGAGCGGGCAACCCGCGCCGGGAAGAGTTCGCCCTGTTGCAGCGGCTGCTTGATGCGCCCGTGCGCAGCGGTTCCGACCTTGCAGAGCTCGCGACCGAACGGGTCGGCGTCGCCGTGATCGACCGTCTTGCAGAGCACGGACTGAAGGCCGACGAACTGTCTTTCATCATCCCCCGGCGGACGCTGACACACCGTCGGCAACAGCACGAGCGACTCTCGACGGAGGAGTCAGACAAGGCGATTCGTCTCGCCAAGATCGTCGCCCAGGCGACCTCAGCCTTTGGCAATGCCGGGAAGGCAATGCTGTGGCTGCGAAATTCCCAGAAGCGGTTCGGTGGGAGGACCGCGCTCGATATGGCGAGCACCGAGCACGGCGCCCGGTTGGTCGAGGAGGCGCTCGTCCAGCTTGACGAAGGGTACTTTGCCTGATGGTCCTGTGGAGAATCAGTAACTACGCCGACCTGAAAGGCATTGGTGGCCAGCGGGCAGCGGGCCGATGGCATTTCGCCGGCCAGCCGGTAGTGTATCTGGCCGAACATCCCGCGGCCGCCCTTCTCGAGATTCTGGTACATCTGGAAATCGGCAGCCCCGCTGATCTACCCGATACGTACCAGCTGCTCAGGGTTGAAGTGGCAGACGACGTAACGATTGCGGAGATGACCGACGACGGCATCCCCGCCAACTGGCGGGACGATATGGCGTGGTCCCAGGATGCCGGGACTGAATGGCTGGGTGCCGGCGGCAGCGTGCTGCTTAAGGTGCCAAGCGCAGTCGTTCCTTACGCGCACAACTACCTGATGAATCCCGAACACGAAGACGCGGGTCACCTCACGATCAGCATGGCAATCCAGGTCCGACACGATTCCCGTATTCTGAAATTGCTGTCAAAAGGGTAGGGAAACGCTGACGAAATATTGCGTGAGCTACGAGCACAGCTTGTCCACTGCGCCCGATGACTTTATCGTCCACGTGCCTTCGCAGGTCGTCGCGGATGTTCCGGCAAACGTGCCGCGCGCGCTGCTGCCCGAATTCATCGCCGGGCTCATCTTGCAGCGTTCACCCCGCATCGGGCGGATCCGCAACCTGCGTATTCTCTGATCGGGTGCTCCGTGCGCGCGAGCTGTCACATAGCCGTAGACCGGCCGGATGATCGCCGAAGCGTGGGGGTTAGTCCGGAGTGGTCGAGTCAGTTCGGGAGGATGGCCGGATGTTTCGCAGCGTGGGCCAGCTTTTCATGATGTTGCCAGTGGCTGCTACTTTTACTTCCGTAACGCTGCTACTTTTGCTTCATCGCACGATTGCGTCAGAGCCATTACGCCGGAGCTCCGGCACGCGGCCTTGCCGTGACGATAGGTGAGTGTCTTCGGCAGGTCGCTTGCTGAATCGGGGCACAGGCGGCGAAAGGGGCGGGGCGACATGAACTGGTGGTGCAATAAGGCTTATCACCATTGAGCGCCGTGAGAGGGCGTGCCCGTGACCACCGACACCGGGTCGAGCGATGGATCGCAACGCTCAGCGTCGCGCGGCTACTTGAGGGCGCCATGGGGAAAGGTAGAGGGGTAGGGAAGTCTGTTCTCTTAACTGCGGCTCAGGCTTGTCTCCGGGTGACGGGTACCTTAACGGTGACCTGTCGCAAAGGAGTTCCGAGACTCGATGCATTAAATGCAGTTTTGCTAGTAGCAGTTATCAAAACTAGAAGAGTGACGCAAATCGCCGGCCGTTCTTCGCTTTCCGTCGCCGGGCGCCCGTGGGGACAGCCACGGGAGTTCGCTTGGTTCGCGTGGCAGAGCCTGAAGGCGCGACCAGCGCGAGGAGGGGCGCAAGCCGGCAAGGATGGCGATCGTTGCTTCGCCCCATCAGCGGGAAAACGGGGCCGATCGAGGCGGACGGACGGCATCGCGGCGCCGTCTGGAAGGCGGCCAGCCCCGCAAAGGGTTACCTTTGACGACAGTGTCATCGGTGGGCAACGTTGGCCGCATCAAGGCCGGCTCGGCGGCGCCGCTCTGAAGCCGGTTGCGCACCGGTCAGCGGATCGGGTAGGGTGACGGCATTCAAGCCAACCTGAAGGACATCACCATGAACAAGCAGGACCTCGTCGCCGCCGTCGCCGCCAAAACCGGCACCAGCAAGGCGCTGGCCGCTGAAACGCTCGACGCGCTGCTCGGCACCATCGCAGCGACCGTCACGAAGGGCGACGCCGTGCAGCTGATCGGGTTCGGTGCGTTTTCGACCGGGGCACGGGCCGCGCGCGTCGGCCGCAATCCGTCGACTGGCGCGGAAATCCAGATTCCTGCGGCGAAGACGGTCAAGTTCACGGCGGGCAAGGCGTTCAAGGATGCCGTCAACGCGTCATGAGGGAGGACGCGATGGTGCCCGGCGATTACGCCGGCCTGCATGAGGAAGTGGTCAATGTCGTCGAGTCGGCGCGACGCGCGGCGGCACGCAACGTCAATGCCGTGATGACCGCCGCATACTGGGAGATCGGGCGGCGGATTGTCGCCACTGAGCAGGGCGGGCAGGCACGCGCCGGCTACGGGCAGGCGCTGATCGCGAGACTCGCCGACGACCTGACACGCCGCTTCGGCCGCGGGTTCGGCAAGGCCAATCTGGCGAACATGCGCGCGTTCTACGTCGCCTGGCCGGCGGCGGAGATTTTCCAGACAGTGACTGGAAAATCGGCAGTTCCCGAAAATTTCCAGACGCCGTCTGGAAAATTGCTGCCGCCAATAGACGTCGTCGATGGCATTGCAACGGCGCCGGATTACATGGCGTTAGGCGCACGTTTCACGCTGCCGTGGTCCGCCTATGTGCGCCTGCTTTCCGTGAAGACCGCGGCCGCCCGCGCTTTCTATGAAACAGAGGCATTGCGCGAAGGTTGGTCGGTGCGCCAGCTCGACCGCCAGATCAGTAGCCAGCTTTACGAGCGGCTGGCGTTGTCGCGCAACAAGGCGGCGCTGCTCAGGAAAGCTGCTGATGCCCAGCCGGGCGATCTCCCAACGCCCCAGGAAGCGATTCGCGACCCGTTCGTACTGGAGTTTCTCGACATAAAGGACGAGTACTCAGAGTCCGATCTTGAGGAAGCGCTCATCCAGCATCTGGCGGACTTCCTGCTGGAGCTGGGCGACGACTTCGCTTTCGTCGGCAGGCAACGCCGCCTGAGAATCGACGACACCTGGTTTAGAGTTGATCTGGTGTTCTTTCATCGGCGATTGCGATGTTTGGTCATCATCGATCTCAAGGTCGGTCGCTTCAGCTATGCGGACGCCGGGCAGATGCATCTCTACCTGAATTACGCGCGCGAGCACTGGATGAAACCCGGGGAGAATCCGCCGGTGGGCATGATCCTTTGTGCCGAGAAAGGTGCG
Organism: Paraburkholderia sprentiae WSM5005; assembly: GCF_001865575.2. NCBI lineage: Bacteria > Pseudomonadati > Pseudomonadota > Betaproteobacteria > Burkholderiales > Burkholderiaceae > Paraburkholderia > Paraburkholderia sprentiae. The sequence goes on along the minus strand of NZ_CP017565.2, from coordinate 474,606 downwards.
GCCGAAGCACACTACGCGCTGGACAACCTGCCAAACAAGGTGCTCGCGGCGGAGTATCAGACTGTGTTGCCAGATGAAGCGGTGATCGTGCAGGAACTGGAGCGCACTGCAGCGGAATTGGACCGACGTACCGGAGCATCGTAAAGCGTAGCATGGCCTCCAGGACAGACAGGGTTTCGGATGCATTTGGAACGAGATGGGATGAGTCGGCACATGCATCCTCATATGGCGCGGGTCAAATGTTCCCTATGTCGAAGCTCATGCAGAACCGACGAAAGCTTGGTCGCGATGGCAGCGTTATTTCGACCAATTGTTCTCACGAATATTGGCACGAACGCCACTTGCCGCCCTCTTCGGCCAGTCGACCTAACGCTACATAGAGGGCGGCTGTCAACGCACAACGCACGTTCATTTATTTCCATTGGAAGACGGGAGTTCGGCCTTATGCGAAGCTTTCCATAAGGCCGATTATGCCAAGTCGTTGATTATGGAAAGTAGCAGGTCGGAACTCGCGTCGAGAGCTGATGGAAAGCGGGCAAGCACGAATTCCGGCCTTTGCATAATCACAGCGCCTTCAGGAAGTTGAGCAGCGAGTCAGGTGCCCGATAGCGCGGGACCTTGCTGCCTGGTTCGTGAAGCCTGGCAAGCGCACGTTCCTTCATGTTCAGGTCGGCTTCGACGTAATGGTGTGTCGTGACGGGGCTCTCATGTCCGAGCCACAACGCGATTACGCTGATGTCGACGCCAGCCTGTAGTAGGTGCATGGCCGTGGTGTGTCGGATGGTATGGGGCGATACGTGTCGCTCTGCCAGGCCGGGAGAGGAACGGGCTGCGTTCCTGGCAGCCAACGTCAGCCTCAACGCAACATTGGCTCTCGTCATTGCGTGACCGTTCCGATTCGGAAGCAGTGGCGATGTCGGCTGGAATTCCGGATTGACCCGCAACCATGCCCGTGCCGCCTTCACGGTAGAGCGCCAAAGCGGCACACTGCGCTGCTTGCGTCCTTTGCCGCGCAAATGAATGCAGGCAGAACTGTCATCAAGGACCACATCCGCGACTTTCACCCCGGTAATCTCCGAGACGCGCGCTCCGGTGTTGTACATCAGCAGGAACAGAAGGTGATCGCGTTGGCTCAGCCAGGAACCGCCGGGCGTACCGATCACCGTTAGCATCTCCTCGCGCGACAGATAGCTAAATATCGGGCGCTCGAAGCGCTTGAGCGGAACGCCCAAGGCGCGCTCAATCGCTTGTAACGACGCGACATCGCGGTGCGCGGCAAACTTCAGGAACGACCGCAGCGCTGCCAGACGTGCATTGCGCGTGCGTACACAATTGTGCCTTTGACGTTCAAGGTGATCGAGGAAGGCCATGATCAGTTCCGGCGTCATATCGGCGAGTGCCATCGTGGCTGGCGGCTTGCCCAGGCTCGCCTCTACGAAGTCAAGGAAGAGTACGAAGCTATCGCGATAGGCTGCAATGGTTTGCTCGCTGAGTGCCCGCTGCTGGGTCAGGTATTCGGCGAACCAGGCTTGCACGAGCGCGGCAAACGAAGGCGCTGTCTTAGTTTGCCTATACATTGCCGTCTCCGGCGAGATCGGCGAAACGCTCAAACTTGCCGCCGGCCAAGGCCATCAATTCCGGAACAGCCGTCAGATACCAGTACGTATAGAAGATCTCGGCATGACCCATGTAGGTCGACAGCGCCAGCATCATCTGATCGATGTCGGTACCCTCGGCATGCCAGAGCATCATGCGTCGCACGGCGAAGGTATGCCGCAGATCATGAAGCCGTGGCGCCGTATGAGCGCCGCGGTTCACCCAGCCAAGGCTATCACGTAGCGAGTTGAAGACACGATGAGCCTGTCGCTCTCCAAGGGGCTGTCCCAGTCGCCGACCACGACTGCTGATCAGAAACGACATGTCAGGGGTATTGGCAATCTGCTGAATGCGTTGCCGTCGGTAGCGCCTTAACGCGGCAACGGTGCCCGGATGGATCGGCAGTTCTCGCGACTTGGCGAACTTGGTCTGTCGAATGGTCAGCATCCCACGCTTGAGGTCGACGTCGGCATCGCGCAAATGAATGGCCTCGGAGACCCGCAGGCCAGTCGAGGCCATCAGGCCGAACAAGGTCTCGTAGGTAACTGGCCGGAGACTTCCCTTTGGATCGAGCCGGCAGGCCGCCGCCAGCAACGCAACGATTTCGTCCTCATGGAAGATATGCGGGGCAACACGTCCCCGCTCAGGACCGAACACCGCTTCCTCCGGGATTTCGGTATCCGGTTCGAACTGCTTCAGGTAGCGGGCGAAGTGGCGAACTATCGCCAACCGGGCCGCCCAGGTCGCCGGCGTGTCACGGTGCCATTTATCCTGCCGGGCCCAATCCGTCATGAGGTCGGCCGTAAGTGGGCCACGGTGATGCCGATCGGCGGCGTAACGGGCGAAACTGGCTAGGAGCGTGTCCCGCGAGCGCAACTCAAATCCCAGGGAGCGCCTCTCGACGAAGTAGTCGTCGATCCGCTGCTGCAAGCTGATGCGCGCGCTCATGATTGACTCCCCGGCCACGGCAGAGCGACTGCCGACAGCTTCGGCGTGTCTAGCTTGGCGTAGATCAGGGTGGTATTGAGCGACCGGTGACGCAGCAGGTCAGCCACTTCCTTGAGCGAGCTGCCGTTCTCGACGAGGCGACAGGCCAGGGTATGCCGAAGTGCGTGGGCACTGGAGTGCAGCAGACCGCTACGACTGCAGGCCCGCTTGATCACCTTCTGGACCGCCGTCGAGGTAACGGGCTGGTCTCGCCCTGCTACTCGCCGGACAAAGAGGGCCGGGTGGCTGGTCGCTGGACGTTCGTGTTGCAGATAGTCAGCCAGCGCCTGCCCGCATGCCATCGGCAACGGCATGACGTCCTGGCGCAGCGACTTCGTGCCTCTCAACGTCACGGTGCCTTCGCGCCAGTCGATGTCGCGGATCATGAGATGTGCGATCTCGCCAGAACGCAACCCCATGTCCAGTGCCAGCCGGACCATCGCATAGCTACGCTTCGGCCAGCGCCGAGCGCCTGCAACGGCGCCCAGGAGGCGGATAACTTCTTCTGGCTTGAGCGCACGTGGCAGGGATGCCAGCTTCCAGTGGACCGGATTCAGAATGACGGTGGAGAGCTTGCCGGGTTGGTCTCCGCAAACGGTCCGGTAACGCAGATAACTACGTAACGTTGCTGCCAGATGGGAGGCATAAGAAGCCGAGCCGCCTGCTCTCAACTGCGCCGAAAGAAACTGGCGAACATCGTCGGGGCGCACCTTTCTGAAGTCGATAGCGCACCGCTCGAATCTGTCTCGCAAGAGCAAGCCGACAACACGAAGTCGGTTCTTACGGGTCTCGGCTGCCAGTCCCCGTACATCGCGCAGATATGCCTCGTAGCGATGCAATTCGGCAGTAATGTGCGGTGGGAATGATGCAAAAGACGGCGCGTTGGACTTGGCCGGGTACAAACGGGTTGGCTTCATAACGGTCCCCTCAGGTGGAACCGTTACTCCAGATCATCGCTGAGATTATGTCGAGTTCGTGGGGCGTCACCTGCCGCCACACCCTGTGATTACCGGTTCGTGCCGCCGACCAGCACAGCTACTTTCCATAATCAACGACTTGGCATAATCGGCCATTGCGGTCGTTGGGCCGATCGCCGGCCAAGGGCCGCTATGGGTTGCGCTGCAGTCTTGGACCACCGGTCACTTCGAAGGACAGCTTTTCGCCTGCGCGAGGACAGCACACGACCCACAAGAGACGGTCGACTTTCTACGAAGCGGACGTTCGCATAGATTGCACGCCGAATTTTCGCAGCCACCCGGGGTCGACATTTACCACGAATTCAAGATGACAGTGCTCGCAGTACGACTTGTGCGCATTCCTCAGGAGTAGCTTCGCTGGTGTTGACTGTGACGCCGTAAGTCATTCCGGTATGCACCTTGTCGTATTGCCATCTGGCTAATCCGACAAGCCGATCACCCCGTTGCCGCTCTCTTTGCTCAAGCACTTGAAGCGGGCAGTGGACGCCGACAGTGATTAGCTGGAATGGCTCGAACAAGCGAGCGTAGTCATTTTTTTCATCACCAAGAAGAACCTCATCAACGATAAGATTGTTCCCCTCGGATGCCAGTGCAACGATAGCGTGTCGCATACCCAGCATGGCGCGTTGGGCAACCGGACCGCTATGTATCGATACGACGTCCTTTCCTTCCACGGTTGACGACACGAAGGTGAATCCGTCGGGGTCATCCAGATAACGGGTCGGTAGCATCGCGAGGAATGCGTCCATCTGGACATGCAAAAACACGTCTTTCGACGCTGCCTGCAGAGCGCGGGCCAGAGAGGTCTTGCCTGAGCTGCCCACACCGTTGAGCAAGATGATCTTGGTTGTCTGCATTGATATCAGAATATGTTTTTAATTGGCGAATCATACAGGTCCACATTGTCGATAATCGATGCGCGGCTGCAGGTTCAGTCCTGGGCCCATAGTGCCTTATGCGTTTTGGCTCACGTCTAGGGAACCCATATTGTCAGCAAGTTCAGGGGGGATGTCGACTGACCGAACGTGGGCGGGCCACAGCCCTATGCGAGTTGCATGCCTCGACCGTAGCGGACAAATGGATACCGACAAAGCGCTCTCTCGTTCAACGATTAGGTCGCCCACTTTGCTAAAGCAGATTTTTCGACCAATATCGCGAATCGCGATCTTCCTCACCTCGTTCAGCGACGACACAAAAGAGAACCCGCATGAACTCGCAAATATGTGCAGTGCTTGTGTATGTGCCAGACGTGCCGGCTGCATTGGACTGGTACCAATCAGCTTTTCGAGGCGCTGAAAGGCGCTTTCTTGACGAGTTCAATCTGACATACCTCGAATTCAATGGCATCAGACTCGAAATTGTTCCCGCCGATGCAAAATTATCGGCGGGATCGGCGGGCACAGTCGTCTACTGGACCGTCGATGACTTCGATGAATCGCTAAAGCATTTTCTGAACATAGGTGCCACGCTTTATCGTGGTCCAGGCCAAGTGGAAGATGGAAAGCGGATGTGCATGCTGCGCGACCCTTGGGAAAATTGCCTTGGGCTCTACGGCTAACCCGAATATTGTCGACGATCTGCGTGGCCATTTCGACAAGCTGCTTTTGGCCGGCAGTACGCGTTCACACAAGTCGCCGGAAAGCTGCCGTTGAGGAGCCCAACGTCGGCGCTGTAAAACGTTCATCGAACAGGTCCTATCGGCCAGTTGCCGCCGTTCGCCATCGCGGTCATGCGGTCATTCGAACGACTGCAAAGCTCGGGCAGCGGACCTTCAGGCTAGCCCGCGCTAGGCCGAATATCGGCCTTATGCGAAGCTTTCCATAAGGCCGATTATGCCAAGTCGTTGATTATGGAAAGTAGCAGGTCGGAACTCGCGTCGAGAGCTGATGGAAAGCGATCTTCGCGAAGCCGATGGGCTTGCCGGAATCGTCGCGCAGCGGATCGATGACCACGCTCGCCCAGAACTGGCTGCCGTCCTTTCGGACCCGCCAGCCGTCGTCCTCGAATTTACCTTCGTCAAGCGCGGTTCGCAGCGCAAGGGCCGGCCGACCGCTGGTGCGGTCGTGCTCCGTATAAAAAACGGAAAAGTGTCGGCCGATAATTTCACTGGCAGCATAGCCCTTGAAGCGTTGGGCGCCAGCATTCCACGTTTTGATAAAGCCTTCCGGGTCCAGCATAAAAATTGCGTACTCTCTCACGCCAGCGATGAGAAGCTGGAAAGACTGCTCTCCGGAAGTTTCCCCGATAGTCTGTGTCTGATTTGTCATGGTATTTGAATGCAGCGTCCTGTCGGCTGTGCGTTTCACGGGCGGCTGGGCCATGTATCAAAACATACGCAAGCGCAGCGCCTGATTCAATTAGCTATGCTTCGCCGCATGTGCTTCTCGGAACGGCAACGAGAATGCGATCCTTGCCGCGGCGACCGGGCTGTCGCACCTGACATCGTGCCGCACTGCAATGCCTTCGGCTACTCGCACGCTGCGGCAAGATCCCCCGTACCGGAACAATGGCCATCGTCGACCACACCGGGCGATCGACCCGAGCAGGCATGCTACCCGTGCGGAGCTCGACGGCTGCCCACTCAATTCATCGACGAGCTCGTCGGCTGCATCAGGACGTTAAGTGAAACGCGTTCGTCAGGGTGTTGGTTGACCGGACAGAACCGTCGTCAGTTCGTCGAGGTTGACGGGCTTGATCAGATGATGATCAAAGCCGGCATCGGCGGCCGCCTGTCTGTCGCTTTCCTGGCCCCAGCCGGACACTGCAACCAGCAGCAACTGTTTTCCCCAAGGTTGCCGCCGGATACGCCGGGCAACCTCGTAGCCATCGATTCCCGGTAGTCCGATATCAAGCAGGACAGCCTGGGGGCAAAATTCCTGTGCAAGCTGCAAACCGGTCAGACCGTCGCCCGCCGTGCGAACTTCATGCCCGTCCAGCGCGAGCAGCATGGCAAGGCTTTCCGCCGCGTCCTGGTTGTCATCCACGACGATGATGCGACGACCGGTCATGCGTGCCGGCGATTCATGGACAGAAGGCACTGTTCCGGTCGATGAAGCCACATTCGATACCGGGAGATGAACCACGAACTCGCTGCCCTGTCCGGTCCCCTCGCTGCGGGCTTCAACCGTGCCGCCGTGCAGGATAACGAGACCGCGCGCCAGCGCCAGGCCGATGCCGAGCCCGCCCTGCGAGCGCTTTTCCGAAGCGGCCACCTGCGAGAACATGTTGAACACAGTACCGAGGTGTTCAGGCGCGATCCCAACGCCGGAATCACGAACGCAGACCATGGCGCGGTCATTCTCACGGCTCACCCCTAACGAAATGCGACCGCCATGTGGTGTGTATTTGCTCGCGTTATGCAGCAGGTTAAGCATCACCTGCGTGAGCCTGACCGGATCTGCATCGAGGCAGACCGGCTCCGCAGGTAACGTAACCGTCAGCGTCTGCGCTGCCGTGTCTATGGGAGAGCGGGCCAGTTCCACGGCGTTACGCACGACATCTGCAAGTTCGGTATGCTCCCTGCGCAGTTCCAGCTTTCCCTGAGCGATGCGTGACACGTCAAGCAGGTCGCCCACCAGGCGCGTCAAATAGCCCACCTGGCGAGTGAGAATGCCGTGCAGACCGTCCAGGTGTGGGTCGCCGGAAGACTGCTGGCCCAGAATCGCGAGGACGTTGTGCATGGAGGACAGCGGATTTCGCAGTTCATGCCCGAGCGTGGCAAGAAACTCGTCTTTGCGGCGATCCGCCTGCGCAAGCTCGTCGCGACTGCGTGCCAGCTCCTGCTGCGCTTTTTGCTGTTCCGCAAGCGCCGACTGAGCGTGTTGGCGCGCCAGCAGCAGCTCCTGCTCGTATTTATGCCGGTCATGCACGACGACCACTGCCAGTTCGTGAAACACAAGCGATCCAGCCTTGCGGCTAACCGCGTTGAATAGCATGGGTACGCGGTGACCATCGCGGTGGACCACGTCGAATTTCACCTCTGCCGCGGACCCCTGCATCTGCATCAGCGGAAGCCAGTGCGTGTGGTGGAACAGCCGGCCCCCGACCGTCAGCAGCTCCTGGATGCGGCGCCGGTCGACCAGTTCGTCCTGCCGGTACCCCGTCCAGCTGCAGAAGGTCTCATTGGCCAGCCGGATCGTACCATCAGGGTCGCTCACCAGCAGCCCGCAGGGCGCGTATTGAAGCAGCTCCTGCCACGATGGCAGCTTGTCATGAGAGCCGTTCACGTTCAGCAGTCCAGGTTCAGGAGGAATTCTTCCATCGCGTCAATACTGGCGCCAGGCGCGCTCAGATGCGGGCAGTGGCCGACGTTCTCGATGACCCTCAGGGTGCTGTTGCGCATCGTCCGGTGCATGTAGTCCCCAACTGAGCGCGGCGCAATCAGATCATCGCTACATTGAAGCAGCAGGGCCGGCCTGTCTGTTTTATCGAGATCGTTGCGATGGTCCGATAGAAACGTGACGCGCGCAAAATGCGACGCGATTTCCGGATCGGTGCGGCAGAAGCTGTTGGTCAGTTCCTCGCGGAGTTCGGGCTGATCCGGCGCGCCCATGATGGCGGGCGCCATCGTACTGGACCATCCGAGGTAATTGCTGTCCAGCGCCTCCAGCAGTTCGTCGATATCGCTGCGGGTGAAGCCGCCAATGTAATCGCAATCGTTGATATACGACGGCGAGGGCGCGACCATGATCTGGCCAGCGAACCGCTCTGGCGCCTCGATCTCTGCCAGCAGACCGATCATTGCGCTCACCGAGTGGCCCACGAAGATGACAGGCTCTGCAGCCACGTCGCTGATTATCTCCAGGACGTCGGCCGAATAACCATAGAGCGAGCCGTACTTTTTGCGGTCGTACGCGCTCAGGTCCGAGCGGCCGCACCCCACGAGGTCGAAGAGCACGATTCTGAAACGTGCGCTGAACGTTGGAACAAGGCGACGCCACATGTTCTGGTCACAGCCAAACCCATGGGCGAAAACCATGGTCGCAGCGCCCTCACCAATGACATTCACATTATTGCGTTGATGAATATTCACTTATGCTCCGTACAAGAACAGGAATGGCGCAACGGTCGGACGAAGGGACGGACGGCCTACACATGACAGCCGCGGCATCCCTAACATTTTCCGGATCGCGAGACGGTCGGCGACGGTTTATTGACAGGACCGATCGCGAGCCCGGCCGACATTGGACGGCTCGCCTGCACTCATGCAACGTCGCCCTCCGAGCGCGACCGGGCCAGGCGACGATGCGCTTAGGAAAGCGAAACGCGGCCGGCGGCACATCCATTGCTAAAAGAGAGCACCGTCTCATCAGAGCGGTCGATTGTAACGTCGCATGCAAACGGAGGTAGTCATGGCCACAACACCATCGCTCGGCACCGCTCAGGTTCATCGCACACCTTTGGACTGGATCGCGGGCACACTCGTCATCATCGGCGCGCTCAACTGGGGCCCGATCGGGCTCCTCCAGTTGGACGTTGTGGCTGCCATCTTCGGCAGCGGAACGGTACCCACGCGCATAGTCTACGTGCTTGTCGGCATCGCGGGTATCTACTGCCTGGTTCGGGCCTTCATGCCGCCGAAGAGCGGTCCGGTTGCCAGCCGATAGGAGTAGTGCAGTGTATTACGCCGCCGTGGCGGCCCTGATGCCGCAACATGCCGAAAGTACGACGAGCCATCTAATGCCCGCCAATACCGCGTACCTGGAGGCGCCTGCAATACATACCAACCCGCGATACAACTGGCTAATCCGCAAAATTCTGACCGGCGACATGCGGGCACATAGCACACCACAAAAGAAAAACACCAAATATCTGGGGAATGCCTCGATGAAAAATGCGAGCGCTGACCACGACGGCTTATGCGTGGTCTGAAATACAACTAAGGGCACTAAAAAAGGCTTTGTCACAGTAAGGCTCAAAGAGCGAGCGAGATCGATATGCGAAGTACTGCTTATATCGCGAGCTCGTAGAATTGATCAGCGGCGGACAGGTGGGTTCCGCGAGCACATTTCATCTGTCCTTTGGTGATCATGTGCATAATCTCAATGCCGCCCAGAAGGGTCCGGGCACAGCGAAAGGTCTTGAACCCCAGCATGGGCCGCGTTCGTCGCTTGATCGCCCCGATGATCCTGCTCGACCAGGTTATTGAGATATTTGGACTGGCGGATCTTGATGGGCGCTTCACGATCGGCATTGATTGCTTCGAGCGCGGCGAGATTGGCGCCGCTTTTGTCTATGGTTACCGTCTCGGGTACACCGTTCTGGGCGATCGACTTCTCAAAGTAACGCCGGGCCGCAGTCTTGTCCCGATGGGCGCGTAGCAGAAAGTCAATGGTGTTGCCGTCCTTGTCGACGGCCCGGTAAAGATACCGCCATTCCCCCTTGACGCGGATGTACGTCTCGTCCATCCGCCAGCTCTTACCCACCGGCCGCTTGCGGCGGCGAAACGCTTTCTCCAGCACCGGCAACAGCTTGATGGCCCAGCGGTGCACCGTCGAATGATCGACCGAAACGCCGCGCTCAGCCATCATGTCTTCAAGGTGCCGTAGGCTCAGCGGATAGGCCACGTACCAGCGCACGCAAGTCAGAATCACGTCGAGCGGATAGTGCAGGCGTTTGAGCACTCCGGCCACCGCCGGATTCATCGTCTTCATCGAGCTTTCAGTCGTTCGTGTCGTTCCGCACATCATAGCGGACCGGCCTTAGAGAATGTTTCAAAAAGAGTCGTCCGAGCGCTGAAGTGTTCGCCAGCAGATCAGGCAACAGGCGAGTTTAAGGAGCCCTTCATGGATGTCGGCACGACGCTCATATCGAGTACGAAGGCGGCGAAATCCATGCAGCCACGCATTGGTTCGCTCGACGACCCAACGGACCTTACCCAGACCGCTGCCATGGGGTTCGCCGCGCCGGGCGATCGATGTGGGGATGCCGGCAGCGTGCAAGGGCCGGCGATACTTGTCGTGGTCGTAAGCGCGATCCGCATAGGTTCGGGCCGGCTTGCGAAGTGGTCGACCGCGCAAGCCACGAACCGGCGGGATCGCATCGACCAGTGGAAGCAGTTGCGTGATGTCGTTGCGGTTCGCGCCAGTCAGGATGACCGCGAGCGGCGTACCGTTGGCGTCGGTGGCAACGTGATGTTTGGAACCGGGTCGCGCACGATCGGTGGGGTTCGGTCCAGTTTTTCGCCCGCCCCAACCGCTCGAACAGAAGTGGAATCGATGACGACGCGAGAAAAGTCGATCTGGTCGGCGGCACGCAACTTAGCGAGCAGGATCTCGTGGAGCCGATCCCAGACGCCGGCCTGTTGCCAGTCGCGTAAGCGCCGCCAGCAACTGATACCCGATCCACAGCCCATTTCGGCGGGCAGATCGCTCCAGCGAATGCCGCTTTTGAGCACGAACAGTATCCCGGTCAGCGCGGCCCGATTGGCCACGGGCTTGCGCCCTGGATATCGGAAGCGTCTCGGCCTTGCTGGCGGTAGAAGTGGTTCGATCAATGCCCACAATTCGTCGTCGATGATTTGCCTGGCCATCTCCTCGCTCCGCTCGTCACAACGGTCGAGGTTAACAGCTTTGCGTTTGAGTTAACAGTAGCCGTAGCTCTTTTTGAAACATCGTCTTACTGCAACAGAACCCTTTTTGCTCGAAGCAGCGGGACTTAAAGCAGTGCGTTGGACGGCACGCCATCGAGCGCGTGATCTTGCACGTTGCCGCGCGCCGTCTTTGCGTCGTTCGTCGGTAGGGAGCGCGGCGCCTCCCGCCATGTCACGGGTTCCTGACGCTCGCGATTCACCGTCAACGAAAATACGCCGCCGGCCAGATTATTCATGCTTCGAGAAGCGTGCCCGATTCACCCGCGCTGCTCAGGGGCGCTCGAAGTCATCGGGTGTCAGTTCCAGGCGTACGCACCGATGCGCAAGTAGCTTCCGTTCGGCGATCGCGCGGATGCGGCTGTACCCGTCTCGGAAAATCCTCAGGATCCGGGCGTCCTCGGCCCGCGGCTCAAGCCAGAAATGGGCCTCCAGCGCTGCAATCGTGACGATGCATTCGACGGTGGTGTTTCCGCGGACGAGCCAGAACCACACACCCTGTCGACTTGCCAGAATCTGCGGCTCGAATTCAGGTTTCTCCATGGCTGGTTCCGGGCGTCATCTCGTAGGCGAGTGAGCAGGCTGTCGATCGCTCCGATGATGCCAGCGATGGTCGCCGGCATGGGGCCACTGGCTGCCTGACATCACTAAAGTGGGCGGAGGATTGCGCGCTCCGCTTGCCGGTTTGTACCGGCGATCGAACCGTCATCAGGAAACGGTCAACCACCGTGCCGGTCGGTCATGCAGGTTGTCGCGCTCACTTCCGGGTCGTAAACGCCTCACTGATCTGCCGCGCGCGCTTAACCTCGTCACTGTGCAGGTAGATCGAGGTGGTCGATACCGAGGCGTGCCGCAGGTTGTCGCGCACCGTGGTAAGTTCGGCGCCGTGACCGAGCGCGTAGGTAGCGTGGGTGTGCCGCAACCAGTGGGGGCTGGCGCGGCGCAGCTTCTCCGCGAGCGGCGGGTGATCGGTCTCGATCGCACTGCCGGCAAGGACGAGAAAGCGCTCGAGCACGCTCCATAGCCGCACACTGCTGATGGCCGCGTCACTGTCCGCTTCCAGGCTGCCGATGACCGGTGTGTTCGGCCGCCAGCGCGCCGTAGTTGTCGGCGACTGGCGCCCGGCCAGATAGCGGACCAGTGCGTCCCACGCGAGCGGCGGCAGCGCCACCCGCGCTATCTTGCCGCCTTTGCCGGTGACGCGCAGCCAGTGCTCGCCGCGTGCGTCCGTCTCGACGTGGCCAAGCGTCGCACCCACCAGCTCACTCGCGCGCAAACCCGTCGCAAAGCCGAAATCGAGCAGGAACCGCAAGCGCTGCGCGGCCGGAACCGTCCAGCCGTGAGACCATTCCAGCCCGTCGGCCATCGTACGAAGCAGTGCCCATTCGCCGTCGGTAAAGGCGCGCGACGCGTCGAGCGCCGATGCCGTCTTGCCGCCGCGCACCCTGATGCCGGCAAACGGATTGGCCAGCACGTAGCGCTGTTCGACCAGCCAGCGGAACAGGGCGCCGAGAATCGACAGCGCGTGCGCGACCGACCGCGCCGACAAGGTGCCGTTAAACGGCCGCCAGTCCGGTGACGTGCGCGGGCGCACCGGGCCGATCCAGCCGCGCCTGCTCACGCGCGACGTTTGCCGCCTTCCGCAGCGATTTGCTGGCACGCGGTTCCGTTGACCAGTTTGTAAAGTTTGACGTCGCGAATCGAACGCCAAAAGGCGAGACGAGCGCGAGCCATGCACTGTCATTCCACGATGTCTCGGGTGATCCGTTGTCCCATCTGGCAAGTCCAAGGCGCGCAGCGGCGGTGGTACGCGCCTAGGCGTCGCGCCAGCGCACTCCGAGGCTCACGCGAGCTGCGTGGCATTCCAGCCAGTGCCGCGTCCTGTTGTCGGCACCATCCGCGCCGCGGAGCTGACAATCAGCCGTCACCATCGCTGCAAGGGTGCCATTAAATCCGGGTGAGGGGAGTCGGTACGGCCAGCATCGTTGTTCGACGCCGGGTTCGACCGAGCGCGCCCAAAGCATGGCAACAAATGCCTTCTGTGCTCTACTGCTACAGCAAATGCGCTCGGCGATCTCGAGTGGGTCACACGAGTCCATAAACCGGGATACCCATCGATTTCCGTCGGGTGCGACATGCCGGCGGACATGGCGCGCTAGCGCACGGTACACATCGATCGCAGACGTCGTCTCCCGAAGTGACGCTCGTCTATTCTCTTGAACATCAGTTGGCGGCGGACGATCCTGGCTCTCCACAAGCTTTGACGGGGAGCCGTACTCAACGATCTCGAGGCGAGCCGGCGCGGACGTATTCGGTCTTAAGTCCGGTTACGGCGGATCCGCAAACGGATCTGGTCGGTAGCAAGCTTACAAAAACATTCAATGGCGACGATCCGGCCCGACCAGCTGCCAGCTTGGGCTTGGTATTAACACCGACACCGTTGCGGTTGACAGCCTTCGCGATGACACATATCGTTAACTGAAACCAAGATTCACTTAAGATCGCTTTGGCTTGCTTCTGGCGCCTGCCGCGCTTCCGCACTGCCCTCTTTATCGAAAGTAATAAAACGACACGGAGACACAAATGAATGTCAGGATTTCGGCGATAGCCAGCGTAGCTGTTTCGCTGATGACGGCGGGGTGTGGCGACGGGGGGGGTGTACAGACTGCGTCGCCGCAGCAGCCGACGTTAGCGGAAATGTGCACCACCTCGACCATGCAGAAAGCAATGCCGACGGGCGTCACGGTCAAGGACATCCCAAATTTGTGGACGAGCCTGCCGGCAGTATTCCGCGCGACCAAAGGAGGGGTCAACCTGCTAGCTGAGAATGCCTTGGGCGATGGTGCACCCGCCTATTGTCTGGTTACCGGGAGCTTCGTTACCAATTCCGTAACCGGCAAGACCGCAAATTTTGCAGCAGGATTTCCTGCTGCAGATAAGTGGAACGGCAAGTACCTCCAGATTGGATGCGGTGGCAACTGCGGAAACGTTGGCGAGTCGGGAGCTCCCAATCCAGCTCATCTCCGCGCTGGTTTTGCGGTCTGGCAAACCGACGACGGTCATGTAGACGGTTCCATTGCTGCAACGGGAACATCCCTCGAGTCCGACAGTAGTTGGGCCGTAAGTTCTCCAGGTGTGCAAAATACCGATGCCGTACAGGATTATCTGCATCGCGCGGTGCATACAATGGCGGTACTTGGCCAGCATGCAACGGCGTCTGCATACAACGTTCAGACCGTGAAGCGTTCATATTTTATGGGCTGTTCGGACGGTGGTCGCGAAGCGATGGTCGAAGCAACGAAGTATCCACTGGACTTTGACGGAATCGTAGCGGGCGCACCGTATAACCCGCGCAAGAATCATCCTAACACCATGACGCGCGCACTGGTTCAGCTTCGCAGCACGAGTGCTCAGTTATCAGGCGCGCAAATGAAACTTGTTGCCTCCGCTATGACGACTGCCTGCGATGCAGCTGACGGTGTCACAGATGGGCTGATACAAAATCCAAACGCGTGCAACTTCAATCCCCGCAAAGACATCCCGATGTGTGCAGCAGGCGCTGCCGGAAGCGATTCGTGCTTGAGCTCGGATCAGATCGATAGTGTGGCCGCGATCGTCTCGGCTGCCCGCGACCAGACCGGCTCCGTTCTTGCCGCGGGTTGGTCGCCGGGTACATTAGCGGACGCAGCCGACACCGCCGCCTTCCCGTCACAGCCGGCTGCGGGTCCCGACCCGTTCGGTCCTCAACCCTACCTCACGATGTTCAACGACTGGGCGTTTTCGAACTACACGCTCAAGAACATCGTTTTCAACGGTGACCCGAAATATGATGGAAGAACGACGCTCGGACAGACGTTTGGGCTTTCGGATCCTGCGGACCCTTCGACATTCCATGTCACGTTCCCCTCGCAGACTACGGGCGCGATCCAGAACGCGTTCCTCAATGGCACGTGGGATGATCCGGCGGCTCTTGCACCGTTCATTCAAAAAGGTGGAAAACTGTTCATGTATCACGGTCTCACCGATCCCTATCTGAATGCGAACAACACGGTCACGTACTATGAGAATCTTGCGTCCGCGGAAGGGGGATTTGCGGCGCTGAAGAAAAACGTGCGACTCTTCCTGGCCCCGGGCATGGATCATTGTCAGGGCGGAGCTGGTCCCAACGCTTTCGTAAGCCAGTATCAACAGTTCTCTCCAACAATTCCATTTGACCCGCAGCACGATGCACTTGCTTCGCTGGACAATTGGGTAGGAACCGGCCAGGCACCCGACAGCATTATCGCGACGAAGTATACCGACGACGACTCAACAAAACCTGTGTCGCGCACCATGCCGCTTTGTCCCTTCCCCGCACAAGCACATTACTCAGGTTCTGGATCACCGGCAGACGCTGCAAACTGGAGTTGTGCGGACGGGGACAACTCGATGCTCCGCCTGGGGACCGCAGGCACGTTAGCCGGGATGCAGTAACCATTGACTTGTAGTGGGGCAGTAGCTCACAAGCAAACTGCCTCACTCTTGTATTCAGTCAAAAATAAGCGTCTTGCCCGTCTTGCAGTTAATCACATCATCGTCGAAACCAGACCTGATGCGGCGTCTGCCAAGGGCTGAGCTTTCAGGAAAAGCCGTTGGGACCGGGGACCGTTGGCTTTTTTGGGGGGCAACAAAGTAAGCCCGGACTCGGGGCTCGTCAAACGCAGATTCTGTTCAAGCGGCAAGAGTCTCGCACCATGGCCGACTAATCCGCAGTAATCACCTCGAGCGACCGGCCGCGGTGAATGCCGGCAAACTGCACTTCCCGCTTGAGCCTCTCCAGTTTGTGGCCCATCGCCTAGCAAGCCGGTTCGTCGCCGAGCTTAGGATTCAATAGGCGGGAGGAGAGAACGGTCGCGAGTCGCCCGACACCCCTCGCAGACAGAAAGCGATAATCGCCGTGGCGTGGGCAGCTTGCTCCGGCGCAGGGTCTGCCGGGTTAATCGTAAGTGGCGCCACCAGGCCCTCAAACAGGCATCCCACGATGCAATCCGCCGAGGCGGCGGCATCCTGAACGGGGAATTCGTTCCCCGCGATTCCTTGCTCGATGATCGTCTTGAAGACTCGCGACAGCGCGCGGTGATAAACAAGGCGAGCTGCCTCCACGTCAGGCTCGACCGGCTCGGCAACGAGAGCATGTGCCAGGCGATGCCCGCGCAATGCTCTGCTTGCAAAAGTCCATGCCGCCGCACCAAGCCGATCGCGAGCAGTTCCATCACGCATCGCAATTCCGGCGACGACATCTACTTCTCGCTGCGCGGTCGTCTTTACAACCTCGACCATGAGTTCTGTTCTGGACGGGAAATATCGATAGAGCGTTCCAATCGCAAGCCCGGCGGCGTCTGCGATCGACGACATCTGCGCTTCGCGAAATCCCGATTGCGCGACCAGCGCACGCGCAGCCTTGAGGATCAGCGGATATTTGTCTGCGCCGCGGCGACGGATGCGGACGCGCGGTACGTTAAGTAGATTTTCCATTTCAGCTCACCGTCGGTGCAGATGTCGTACGAGGTCAGAAGGCCTGCTCGGAGCGTGCTCTTGAAAGTCATTATGACATGGCAGTTCGCGACAAACATCCGGGCGGGCTGGGGGCTGGGGGTTGAGTGCTGATACCTAGGCCCCCGAGCTTGACAGCGAGGCGGTGCCGCACTATTGTTAAGAGAATCACAATTCTACTTAAACAAGATCATCGACCCGCCCTCGGTCCTAAAAAATTCGGGAGACAGATATGGATATCAAAACGACTCTTTTGGACCCGCGCCTGCGGGTAACCGAACTGGTGAGTCAATACTCCGATCCTTCTGCAAGTGTGGCCTGGCTCCTGTGCGACAGGCACAATCCGCAGAGCGTGGCGTACGAGGTCGTTGATGCGACACTCGAAGCTAAACGCTTGACCTATGGTGAACTGAAGCGTCAGTCCGAGGCATTTGCCGCCGGTCTTGCATCGCTTGGGATTGGAAAAGGCGATAGGGTTGCTACCCTGGCCGGCAAAAGTCAGGAATTCCTGATCGCGCTGATGGCGATCTGGAGGCTAGGCGCGGTGCATGTGCCGCTCTTCACGGCATTCGCGCAGGCCGCGATAGCGCTGAGACTAGCCGGCAGTCATGCGAAGGTCGTGATCTGCGATTCCGCTCAAGCTGCAAAGCTAGCCCCAGGCGAAGATACGCCGGAAAACCCTTCGTGGCGTGTTGTAGTGATCGGGGGTGAGCAAGCGGCAAGCGCCGATCCGCTGGCCGTTACTTTCGAATCAGTCCTCAAGGGCGGTGCGCAGCAGCCGGTAAGCGCGGCTGCCTCACTGGGCGGGGATGCCCCCTTCATCCACATCTTCACCTCCGGTACCACGGGTCGGCCGAAGGCGGTGGTCGTTCCGATTCGAGCGCTCGCCACATTCCATAGCTATGTCGAATTCGGTATCGGCGTACGCGATGACGATGTCTACTGGTGCGCTGCTGACCCCGGCTGGGGCTACGGCCTATACTTTGGCGTTATCGGATCCTTGTGCACCGGCGTTCACAGTGTCTTGCTGAAAGCTGGGTTTGAGCCTCTGACGACGTACCGCGTCCTGGTCGATCGCAAAGTGACAAACTTTGCTGCTGCGCCGACCGTGTATCGCTCCTTGTTGTGTTCGGAAATTGAGCCGCCTCCCGGCCTTGCACTCCGTTGCGCCTCAAGTGCGGGCGAACCGCTCACACCGGATGTGAATGAATGGGCGGTCGGCGCCCTTGGTGTCGAAGTGTTTGATCATTACGGTCAAACGGAAGCTGGCATGCTCATCAATAACCATCATGACCCACGTCTCGCGCGGCCTGTGAAAGCGGGCTCAATGGGTGTCGCGATGCCGGGATGGAAGGCGGTTGTGCTCGATCGCGACAATGATGTCGAGGTCGGAGTCGGCGAGGTGGGCCGAGTCGCGTTCGAACTGACGGAAAGCCCGCTGGCCTGGTTCAAGGGCTACGAGGACGATTCTGCGAAAAGCGCTGAGCGCTTTGCCGGCGACGGAAGATGGTATCTGAGCGGCGACCTGGGCCGCGTCGACGAAGACGGTTACTTCTTCTTTTCCTCGCGAGAGGACGACGTAATCATCATGGCTGGCTACCGGATCGGCCCGTTTGAGGTCGAATCGGTGATCGCCGCGCACCCGGATGTCGCCGAATGCGCAGTGATTGCGGTACCGGATAAGGTGCGGGGCGAGGTTATCGAAGCGTATGTCGTACTGCGTCGGCCTGAAAAGGCGGGGCCCGAAATGGAACATGACATTCAGCAGTGGGTAAAGACCCGCTATGCGGCTCACGCTTACCCTCGCCAGGTCCACTTTTCCGCCGAGCTTCCCAAAACTCCGAGCGGGAAGATTCAACGGTTTGTGCTGCGGGAGCAGCGCAAAAAAGACGGTTCTATTGCCTCGATTGGTGCCGGGACGAATTAGTCTTGCCGCTATTAAAGAGTGACCAACCTATGAATGCAACGCCTTCCGTAAGCGCGATCGAAGCTATTGTCCAACGTCGGTCGGTAAGACGGTTTTTGGATACGCTTATTACCGCGGGCGTGATCGACGACATTCTCAACCTGGCTGCAAGAGCCCCTTCAGGTACGAACATTCAGCCTTGGCACGTTCATGTGGTAACCGGCAATGCCAGAAATCGGCTGTCCGCAGCCGTATTGGAGGCCGCTCGCGAAGGCAGGCGGTGTGACGAGTATGCCTACATGCCGGAAAAACTGCACGACGTCCATCTATCGCGACGACGCAAGGTCGGCTTCGACCTATACAGTCTTTACGGGATTGAACGCTCAGACCATGTTTCCCGCAAGGAGGCGATGCTTCGCAATTTCAAGTTCTTCGGTGCCCCCGTCGGCTTGTTCTTCACCATGGACAGATATCTCCTGGCGGGCTCCTGGCTTGACAGTGGCATGTTCATGCAGAACGTAATGATCGCGGCACAGTGCTACGGAATTGCGTCATGCCCGCAGCAAGCCTGGTGCGAATATGGTGGCGTCGTCCACGACATCCTGAACATCCCTGACAGCCACATTCTGCTGTCGGGCATGGCGCTCGGATATGAGGATACGTCGGCTGACGAAAATAGATTGAGGACGGAGCGAGCGCCTGCTCGAGAGTTCGCGATTTACCACAATGAATAACGGCGTGGTGCGAACCAGCCAACGGAACCCTCCCTAATAGCGCCATCCCGCTCCGGTGGGAAAAGCGAGCTCCGCGCCGTTGACGCGACCTGGAGGCAATAAGGATTCCTATTCGTATCGAAAGTAAGACGTTTCTGTTTAAAGTATTGAGGGTAGCTGCCGACAGGCTGATCAAGCGTGACCGTACCGGCGGCGGCGAAGAGGAAAACGGCGTAATTCACCTTCAGCATCGCGCGCGTAGAGATCATGGACCGGATCCTGCTGGCAAGGCAATGCCTGTATGAGGTCGGACCGATTTTCGTTTGAGGAACGCGGTGTCGCTGGATGCTGAGATGCCCGCGATGCGCTCTTACCGGCTCGCGGCGTGAGCGGGTCGATAGTCGGGCGATCTGAGGAGAACGGAATGAACATCTTGGAATTGGCGGGGAATGCCGGAATGCTGGTCATACTCGACGGCAGAATCGGGCGCACCGAGTACCGAAGCGTCCATGGGACCCTGGATGCGTTTCAGCGTTTTGTTCATGCGTTTGAAGCGGCGTTGGCGAATGATGAGGAATCCGATTTGTCTCGGTGTCGGAGAGGCCTGTGCGTGGAGTCTTCGTCATCTTGAAGACATGGTGCCGGAGCACCACCAGGGAGGCCCTCGCGCTGACCTGGAATGCGCTTCTGAGTGCTGGCCATGAAACCGGAGCGGGTGCAGGACATGCTGGTCCGGATCATGAGCAAGCTCGACCGAGTGGAGCGACTGATGAAGGTTTCCGCAATCTACACCCGGGTAACAGAAGTGACGCCGAGAATCCGGACAGGTCGGTAAGTGGAAGAGTTAGGGGGCGTGAGTCGGTCATAGTGGCCGGCAACAAGGAATCAGAAGATGACGAAACGCAACCGACGGACACACTCACCGGCGTTCAAGGCAAAGGTGGCACTCGCGGCGCTCAAGGGCGACGAGACGCTGGCCGAGCTGGCCCAAACGCGCGTCTTCGCGCCGGCCCGGATTGCGTTGCTTCGGCTTCTTGCTTCCCAGGCGGCGACTTCGCTCGAGAATACGCGCTTGTACCGCGAACTCGAACAACGCGAAGCAAAGATCCGGCGCCTCGTCGACGCGAACATCATCGGTATTTTCATATGGGATCTCCAAGGCCACGTTCTCGAGGCCAACGACGCGTTTCTGCGCGTTGTGGGTTACGACCGCGAGGACCTCACGGCGGGCCGGCTACGCTGGATGGACCTCACGCCACCGGAATGGCTAGCCCGTGACCTGAGTCAATGGATACCACAACAGAAAGTGACTGGGCGCCTGGAACCGTTCGAAAAGGAGTACTTCCGGAAAGACGGCAGCCGCGTGCCCGTGCTGATCGGCGTCGCCACGTTCGAGGAGGGCGGAAACGAGGGTGTCGCGTTCGTGCTCGATCTGACGGAACGCAAGAAAGCAGAGCACCGCTTGCGTGAGTCCTACGAGATGCTGCGAGAGCTCACCTCCCGTCGCGAGACGGCTCGTGAGGAAGAGCGCAAGCACATTGCACGGGAAATGCACGACGAACTGGGACAACACCTCACAGCCCTTCGCATGAGGGCATCGACGTTAGCCCTGCAGTTTGGCAAGGACCTGCCAGCGCTGGCCGAACAGGCCCAGGCATTGACGACGCTGGTGGACAACACCATGCGGGTTGTCCGGGGTGTCATCGCGTCGCTACGCCCTGCAGCGCTGGACGCAGGCATTGTGGCTGCGCTCGAGTGGCTCGTTGCGGAATTCAACCACAATCCATGCACCGTGTGTCGCCTCCGCGTGCAGGACGAGAACCTCGTGCTGAGCGAGGACCGCGCTATCGTACTGTTTCGCGTCGCCCAGGAGGCGCTGACCAATGTTGCCCGTCACGCTGCGGCCAGCCAGGTGACCATCACGCTCGAGCGAACGCCGGATTCCTGTGTGCTGGAAGTACGGGACGACGGTCAAGGATTCGATCCTCTGGCGACCAGAAAAAGATCGTTCGGACTGGCGGGAATGGAGGAGCGCGTCCTGATGCTGGGTGGCCGGATCGTTGTTGTCAGTTCACCGGGAAACGGCTGCGCGATCATCGTGCACCTACCTCTTTTCCATGAGACCGGAGACGCGACTGACATGATCTACACATGAAGGTCCGCTGCGGAGGGCGGATTCAACCGGTGGATGCAACACACTCCTATGTAGCATTGGGTAAAGGCCCAACCTGGCATGGCCTACAACCAAATGTTGCACGGTAACCCCCACTGAAAAACCTTGCACCAAGGCACTCGCCGGTTTCATTGTTATGCTCAAAGATGTTCGTGAGCTGCTTATCGGCGTCTTCAAGGACGCGCGGAACAAGCGCGATCGCCAGTGCGAGCGTGACGTGAGGGCGTTCGCTGAACCGCAAACTGACGCCGAAGGCGCCACCAAGATCCTCATGCGGGGAGCTTATTAGGCTGAGTCGTCACGATGAACTTCCAATCGGCGAGCGCTGCGCGGCGATGCGGCGCTGCATGTTCTTCGTATGCCGCGCTTTGCAGAATCCGTCGTAGTGCGCCGAAGCCCGCGTACCGAGCGATCGCGATATCGTCCCATGCTTCTGGGTCGTGTCCTACCAGAACTCCACGCATATTGCCGACCCAGAACAACGAATAATCCTCGCCAGCGGCGGCCCGATTGAAGGCCGGCCGTATATCGCGACCGATCAGCGATGGCTGCGTCTGGCCGGCCTCAAGGATGTGTTTAGCGGAGAGTTAGTCGGCTAGGCAGTGCCCAACCGTAGAGCGGAGTAAATCTGTCACTGGCCGGGTCAGCGCTGGCGGGGCAAGCCGCGTGCATGTTGACATTTTTGCGTACATGGGAAACGTCGCAAATCTGTCAATTCGCATATGTACGTATTAAATTCGTCAATCCGCCTCCTACACTTCGAATCCCGTCTTCAAGGCGTGGATCCCATGAGATCGTCCGTGATAGTCAAGCCGATAGCGCTCAAGCGACCGCGAGGCGCGCATTGATTCGATGCGTTCAGCCCTAAGCTGCAGCGCCGGTTGAGTTTCTATCGACGTTCCCTGCTCGCAATGTGGATGTTGCTTGAGACGGACCCGGCGGTGTCCGACTTCTGTGAGCGCCCCGGCTACATCAAGATCGGGGAGCGCCTCCAGCTCGCGGATTTTTGGGTTCCCTACGTTGATAAAGATGAATTGGTTATCCTAAGCGATGCCGATCTTAGGGAATGCACCAGTGGAGGAGGGCATTCGCAATGTTCGCTTGATGGCTATACGTTATCGGTCCGTCGGATCGCCCTGGCTGAGCTGACTGCCGCGCGAGTATGGATCGAGAACTGGCAGCGCATGCTGCCATATGTTATCGCCAACCGGGACCTATTCCCGCGGCGTTATCGGAAGCGATAACGCGGTTCGTTGCAGTGCCTCAGAGACTACTCGCCATCGAGCGTGAATTTTCGACTGGCGATCCCGTTCTGTGCCGAGCGGCACTGTTCGCCCTGTTGTGCAGCGGGCGGGTCACGGCAGCGGAGCTTCGCACCCAACCACTATCTCTGCTGACGCCATTTGTACGGGCGGAGGCAGGATCATAAGCCACTGGAAGCCGGAGTTGCAGGCGATCGACCTGAGTGTCTGGCCTACCGTTGCGCACACAGAACTCGATGAAGCCGCCCGGCGAGCTTTCGAACGGCGCGAAGAGGCGGTGGTGCGGTATGCCGCCGGAGGGCCGGTTAAATCGATCGAGCTATCAACAGGTGTCAACCGTCGGCAGTTGTATCGCTTGCCGGAGCGCGCGATGTCGACGCACCCCGATGGCAGACCGTTTGGTTTCCGTGCTCTCGTACGTTACACACACATCGCGGACTATACGCGCGTACAAGCCGTCGAGTTCCGTCGTAACCGCGGCGGTTGTGGCGCGGCGGGTGCGCTATCCCTCCTGTTCGAGCAATATCCAGCCCTCGCAGGCTGGCTGCTGCTCAAGGTCAGGCATCGCAAGGTAATGCTCGTGCAGATACATACGGACTCTGGGCTTCGAACCAGGCTGCAGGGTTTGCGAGTGCTGCACGATGAATTTCTCCGCCAATGCCGCACGCTTGGTCTGACTGCCGCGGATTACCCATTCAATACTTCAGACCGCGCGATCCGCTCCCTCGCGCGGCGCGTGAAGGCGGAGTTGTTGCGCCGCTTCGACACAGCCGCGCGGTCGGCAGGCGCTTCGCATCTGAAGGGATTGCCACGGCCGAACGATGCAGGTGTCCCTGCGGCGACTCGTCCGTATTAGGTGGTCGAATTCGACGGTCACCGGCTTGATATCCGACTCAAGGTGGTCACGTGTGACCCGCTTGGGTTTGAGCAGGAGTTCGAGATCGACCGGGCGTGGCTCCTTGTCATTATCGATGTCTGCACCCGTGCCGTCCTCGGCTATTACATTGCACTGGGAAGGGAGTACAGCCGCTACGATGTCATCAAGACGATCGAAGGCTCTGGAGCATTACGCCAATGCCTGCCCGAATTTCTCGTGAATAGCGCCAAAACCAATTTCTTCGCGAAATTCATCGCCGAAAGACAGGACCCTGACACCTTCGAGATGTTAAGACTGGCCACATAGCCCCAAGACCGTGCCGAACTCGGCACTCTTGAGAATATAAGCGGTACTTCGTATATCTATTCCGCTCGCTCTTTGAGCCTTACCGCGACAAAGCCGCAGGACGTCAACGTGCCGAGCGTGGGCCGACTGTTGCGAATCGACGAAGCGACGGCATGTTCAGGATCAGCGTTCAGTTGCGCGGTGTCTCACGCACACCAGGCCGGTCCACGCGCCAACGTGTGCCAGAACGCGATGTCGTGATTCGGCCAGATCGTGGCGCCAGACTCCGCCGCGAGCGCTTTCAGCTTGCGAATGCTCGTGAGGGCGAGATCTTCTCGATCGTTCCAGCAGACGCCCGGCGCCACCTCCTCGTCGATGTTCTCGGTCAGGTCGGCCGCGTCGCCCGCGAGTATCACGGGCCTGCCGCGCGGCAGCTCGATCCACAGCGACATGTGGCCCGCGGTATGGCCGGGCGTGTTGATTGTGCGTACGCCGGGCGCCACGTCGTACTCGTCGCGCTGCGTTCGCCAACGATAGTCGCCAATGAAATCGTCCTGGAAGTAGGCGAGATCCGCTTGCGCGCGCGCTGCCTCGAGCTCATCCGCATGCACGTGAATGTCCGAGCCGCACACCTCGCACAGGCCGCCTGCGTGATCGAAATGCAGATGGCCGATCATCACCACGTCGATGTCCGACGGCTGTAGTCCGAGGCGTGCCAAATGGTTTGGAATGCGCTGCTCCTCGGTCATCTGAGGCGCAGGCATCGGGGCGGCACCGCACTCGTAGTAGCGCTCGCGCAGCGCCGGGTCCGCGATCTTGCGGTAGTCGCAGCCGACGTCGTAAAGGACGCGTCCGTTTCGCGTCTCGATCAGGTACGCAAGGATCGGGGCGTCGATGTCGGTGCCGATGCCGCGATTGCGTGTCGATATCGACTTGTCGTAACGGTGCATCGCGCTTAGGAGGGGCCATACCCGCAAAACCTGTGTCATCAGTTTGTTCCTGCTCTTGACAAGTCGCATCGCGCTGCGAGGCACGATGCGACTTATCACTTAGTGTGCTGCGGTCAGCGACGGATCGATATAGGTGTTCACGTCCTGCTGCTGTTTGTAGACGGTATTGCGCATGTTGAACTTGTCAGCGTTCTCGCTCGAACCGTAGAGCGAGTCGAGGCCTGGGCCTTTGCCGAACGCTTTCTTCGCGGCCGCAGCATCGAGCAGATGTGTGCCTTTGAGCAAGGGCAGATATTGCTCGGGCGTGAGACCGACGCGCGCGGACATGATCTTCAGCGCGTCCGGTTGCGTCTTCGGATCGTTTATGTAGGCAACGCAACGGTACCAGACGCCGATCACTTTCTCCCAATCCGCGCGACGTGCAGCGACGCTCGCCGGGTTGACCGTAAACACGTCGTAGATGAGACCCGGGGCATTGGCCGAGGTGAAGATCGGGCGCGAGCCGGGCGCACGCTTGAGGGCTTCGCCCGCGTTCGGCTGCCAGAGCGCGACCGCCGCGATGTCGCTGGACGAGCCCAGCACCTGTGGCAGTTCGTTGGTCTTCGCATTTACAAGCGTCACGTCCGATTCCTTCATGCCGTGCTTTTCGAGTGCGGTGTCGAGCAGTAGGTGGTCGACGAGACCGACTTCGACGCCGATTTTCTTGCCCTTGAGCGCTTCGATCGATTTGGTGCCCGGCTTCGCGACGATCATATCGTTGCCGCTCGAGTAGTCGGTCAACAGGATCATCACGTTCTTCGCGCCACTTGCCCCGGTCACCAGCGCATCGCCGTTGGTCGTGCCCACCGCGTCGAGTTTGCCCGCCGAGAAGGCGTCGAGCGATGCAGAGTAATCGAACCATTCGAAGTCTACGTCGACCCCGGCTTGCTTGAACCAGCCCTTGTCGATAGCGATCTGGAAGGCGACGTAGCCGGGCCAGTCGCTGTAGCCGATCTTTAGCGGCGCGGCGGCCTGCGCAGGCATGGCGGCGCCGATGGCGAGCGCGGTCGCGATGCCCGCGAACGTGCGGCGCACAAGACGCGACGGCGCAATTTCGGTAAGCGCGGATTTGATTCTTTTCATTGTTGGACTCCAGGAGACCGGTGAAGATTGAGTTGTCTAAGCGGCTCGTGCGACATGACGTGCACGGGACCACGACATGACCGGTTCCTGCGGGACACGCGAGACGGAAAGCCGGCCATGGAGAGGTGCAGGCAGCTGTCGCTACCACCAATCTCCCGGGCTTTTATCCCGCCGTGTAGTGAGTCGCCGGATCGCTTTAAGCCAATCGCCACGGCCCACCGGTCTGCTCTCGGACCAGACGTTCTCGCGAACCGGAACCCTAGCATCCCTAAGATGCGACTCCGCCGCACCTCTCCCGGAAGGCTATGCGAGAACCATGCCAGGCGGTTTTCGCATCGTCGTCTTGAACAGTGCGAACGGACGCTGTCGATTCACTCGAGCGCGGCAAACCGCTGATGTACGAATGCGAGGAAACGCTCAAGCCGTTCCTCGATCATGGGCGTGAGTCGCACATACTTGATACGGCGGTCGTCCTTGCCGCCCGTCTGAAGCAGCCAACCTTGATCGATCAGGTCCTGGACGTAGCTGACGGCGGTGCGGCGGCTGACACCGGGCATGAAGCCGTAGAGCGCCGTCTTCGGAAAAGAGGCCTGTTCGTCCGCCCACATCTGACAGAACAGATCGCTGTAGTTGAGGTCGCTCAAACCCAAGTCGCCGAAGTAAGCGGACCACTGGAAGTCCATGTCGAGAATCGCGCGCGCCACGGCTTGCGCTTTGGCGCGGCTGATTTTCTTCTTCATCGATTCATCACTATGAGGAAAGATGCGTTGTTTTCGTGCGCGCGAGCCCGGAAATCGTGCGCATCATGGGCGAGCCGAGCCGGCTCATCGTCAGCATATTGACGTCCATCCATTCGAATGTACTATTGCATGCAACTTTACATGTAATGGGGCGATGATGAAGCTTGAACTCTTCAAGACATTCTGGGGCTATGGGGCAGGGCCGCGCGAAGCTGCGCCGTTGGTGCGGGAGGCCGATTTTGACGGCATCGAGGCGCAGGTGCCTGCCGACGCCGCTCAGCGCGAAGCGTTTGAGTCAGCGATCGCAGATGAGAATCTCGCGTTCATCGCTGAGATCACGACTGCAGGCAGCTATGTGCCAGTGCGTTCGGCAACGCCTGCCGAGCATTTGCACGATCTGGAGGCGAAGATTGTCTTGGGCAAGCCGCTGAAGCCGCGCTTTTTCAGTGTGATCGCCGGCTGCGATGCATGGCCGGCTGCGACGCAGATCGACTTTTTCTCGCGTGCCGTCGAACTGGCCGCGAGGCACGATGTAATGTGCAGCTTCGAGACACACCGAAGCCGCTCGCTCTTTAACCCGTGGATCACGCGCGACGTTGTGCGCGCCGTGCCGCAACTCAGGCTGACGTGCGACTTCAGTCACTGGGTCGTGGTATGCGAGCGGCTGCTCGACAGTGAATGGGATACGCTCGCGGAGATCGCGCCCCACGCGCACCACATTCACGGACGCATTGGCTATCCGCAAGGTCCGCAGGTGCCACATCCCGCCGCGCCCGAATACGCCGATTGCCTGCAGTCTCATCTGCGGATCTGGGAGGCGCTCTGGACTGCGCAAATGGCCGCCGGCTACCCGGTGACGACGATGACGCCCGAATTCGGTCCCGACGGCTATCTCCACACGCTTCCTTTCACGAATGCGCCGGTCGCAGACCTATGGGAGGTCAATACCTGGATGGGCGGACAGGCTCGCCGTAATTTCGCGGAGTTTCTCGATCGGTCGGCGCACGACGCGGCGAGCATGCCTGGCGCGAGGGTGGAGTCATGAGCCAGACTCATCACCATGCCACCTTTGATCGACTTCCGATCGTCGACGTGAGCGGACTCTACAGCGATGACCTGAGCGCGCGCATTGCGAGCGCGCGCGAACTCGATGTGGCGGCGCGGGAAGCGGGTTTCTTTTACGTGACCGGCCATCGCGTCGCGCGCGAATTGCGCGCGGCGCTCGTTGAGGAGGCTCGGCGCTTCTTTGCGTCGCCGCAAGAGTGGAAGATGCGCTACTACATCGGCCATTCAAGAGCGCATCGCGGCTATGTTCCCGAAGGCGAGGAGGTGTT
This sequence comes from Paraburkholderia sprentiae WSM5005, assembly GCF_001865575.2. Classification (NCBI taxonomy): domain Bacteria; kingdom Pseudomonadati; phylum Pseudomonadota; class Betaproteobacteria; order Burkholderiales; family Burkholderiaceae; genus Paraburkholderia; species Paraburkholderia sprentiae. The sequence continues at coordinate 446,564 of NZ_CP017565.2, read as the reverse complement.
CGCGGGCGGCGGGCGCGACAGGAAGGAAGCATTCGACACGGGCCGCGACTTGCCGCTTGACGATCCCGATGTGTCGTGTGGTACGCCAATGCTTGGGCCGAACGTGTGGCCGGATCAGCCGGGCTTTCGCGAAGCGGTGAGCCGGTATTACGAAGACGCGTTTGCTCTCGGATGTGTGATGTTTCGCGGTGTGGCGCTTGCCCTCGGCTTGCCCGAGTCTTACTTCGACGCTTATCTGACGAAGCCGCCAAGTCAATTACGGCTGGTCCACTATCCCTATGACGCGTCGGCCGACGATCGCCCAGGCATCGGCGCCCATACTGACTACGAATGCTTCACGATCCTGTTGCCGACCGCCCCCGGACTCGAAGTGATGAACGGAGCGGGGCAGTGGATCGATGCGCCGCCGCTGCAGGATGCGTTCGTCGTGAACATCGGTGACATGTTGGAGACGTGGACCGGCGGGACCTATGTCGCCACCACGCACCGCGTGCGCAAAGTCGCACAAGAGCGGTACTCATTTCCGCTCTTCTTCGCTTGCGACTATCGGACCCAGGTCGCGCCGCTGCCGCAGTTCTCGACGCCCGAGGTCGCGGCGCGATACGAGCGGCGCACAGCGGGGGAGCATCTGTTCGCGCAGACCGCGCAGACCTTCGAATATCTGCGGCGGCGTGTAACGCGCGGCGAACTGACTTTGCCGGAAGGATTGAGGACGCCGGCGAGTTTCGGCAGAGACGTGCGCGCAGATCAGACGGCGCAGTGAGGCGAGCGGGATGGACGGTACCGGCGTCGGCAAGGCTGTGCCATAGCACTGTCTTGCTCGAGTGCTGCCCATACATGGGACGTTTGTGCGCGCAAATCGTGCAGACGAGCGCTGCGGGGCAGCATGTCACCGTTGAAGTGCATCGCGTGCGATCGGGCCGTCTCGCTCGCACCGCCTTTCGGCATGGCTTTGCGTCACGCTGACGGGTCTGGCACAGTTCTCGCTTAAATGTCCCGCGAGAGGTGCGAAGCAATTTGCATCATCTTCAGGATCGCTAGGGTTCCGGTCGCCTTGCTTCATGGGCGATGCCTGGTCCGAGAGCGGCCCGGTCTTGCCCTCGAACCTTGCTTCCAAGGCGTCGGCGAGGCTCCACGGAGGGATAAAAGCCCGGGAGGTCGCGATGTCGTCTATCGCCCCTCTCATGCTGATCCCATCGTTAAGAGGAGCCTCCATGCAGTCGAACCCTCCAGTCGACTTTGACCTTCCGCCTATCCCGCACGTCCTGTGGGAAACAGTTCTGCCCGCCGGTACACACTGGTCCGGCGTCTTGCGACGTGGGCTCGCGCTGCGTGTCGTCGATGTCGAAGGCGGCGCGAATCTCGCCGCGGTCTTTTATCGCCACGAGGATCCGCTCGAACGATACAACATGGCCGACACGCTCAAGGCGCAGCACACAGCGCGTCTCACGCGCGGTGTCGTGCTGTATTCGGACATGGGCCGCGTAATCGCGTCGATCACCGCTGACACGTTGGGCTGGCACGATCCGGTCGGCGGCGTGGGCGATGCGGGGTTGTTCGCGACGAAGTACGGCTCGGCGCGCTATCAGGAGTATCGCAACGAGATGATCCGCAACGGGCGCGACAGCCTGCTCGTCGAGCTGGCGAAATACGGGCTGGGCGCTCGCGACCTCGTTGCGAACGTCAACTTCTTCAGCAAGCTCGATGCTGCCGAGGACGGCTCGCTCACGTTCGCGCCGGACCATTCGCGTGCGGGCGACGCATTCGATCTGCGCTTCGAGATGAATACGCTCGCCGCGTTTTCGAGCGCGCCTCATCCATTCGACCCGAGCCCCAAGTACCAGCCGAAGCCCGTCAAGCTGATCGCCTACCGCGTCTATGCGGTCGACGATCGCGTACCGGCCGACGACCCATGCCGTTCGTCATGCGCGGAGAACGAGCGCGGCTTTGTCAATACCGAGCGTCTGTTTGTTTAAGGAGACCGCGATGCCCATCGTCGAAAGCCAATTGGATCCGCGTGAAGCGATCTACCATTTCACGCTGCCCGCCGGCGAGCCCTGGATTCACGAACTGAAGCGAGGACAGGTGTTTCGCATTCTCGATCTCGAAGGCAACCAGGCCGTCGATACGCTGTTCTATAACAGCGCCGATCCGCTCGAGCGCTACAGTGCACAGGACACGATTCGCGTGCAACGCAATCTGTATCTGTCCGCAGGCAGCGTGCTCACGTCGAATCTCGGAAATCCGATGCTGACGATCGTCGCGGATACCTGCGGCCGCCACGACACGCTCGGCGGCGCATGCGCGGCCGAAAGCAACATGGTCCGCTACTCGCTCGAAAAGCACTCCATGCACAACTGCCGCGACAGTTTTCTGCACGCCGTCACTCATTGCACCTGCGGGGCGGGCGTGGGGCTGACGAAGCGCGACATCGTGAGCAACGTCAACTTCTTCATGAACGTGCCGGTGACGGCAAGCGGCGGCCTGACGTTCGAAGACGGCATCTCGGCGCCCGGCAAATATGTCGAGTTGCGCGCGGACATGGATGTGATCGTGCTGATCTCAAACTGCCCGCAACTGAACAACCCGTGCAACGCCTACAACCCGACGCCAGCGGAGCTGCTGATATGGAACTGACGACCTTGCGCGGCTGGATTTACGAGCTGCTGCGGGTTCGGGCGGAAGGCTATTTCCCGATGCATCGTTGCGCGACATCGCACGCCCCCGTGAAGCGCTAAACGCCATACAGCCTCATCGCTGACATGCCGTGGACGGCCACGGTATGCATGCCCACGTGGCGGGACGGCCCGCCCCATGCCAAGCACATCCTTTCATGTTCGAGAAAGTCCTCATTGCCAATCGCGGCGCGATTGCCTGCCGCATTCTGCGCACGTTGCGCGAACTCAAAGTTGCGGGTGTCGCAGTCTATAGCGAAGCCGATCGCGCGAGCCGGCATGTCACCGAAGCCGCCTCGGCACACAGTCTCGGCGAAGGCGCAGCCGGCGCGACCTATCTCGACGTCGGCAAGATCCTCGGCGTTGGGCGCGCCGAACGCGTGCAGGCGATTCACCCCGGGTACGGCTTCCTGTCGGAGAACGCGGCCTTTGCCGAAGCGTGTGAAGCGGCCGGCATCGCCTTCATCGGACCGACAACCGAGCAGCTGCGTGCGTTCGGACTCAAACACACCGCACGCGCGATTGCTGCCACTCAGGGCGTGCCGATGCTGGAGGGCACGGGGCTGCTCGACGACCTTCCTGCAGCCCTGGACGCGGCAGAACGCATCGGTTACCCGGTGATGCTGAAAAGCACCGCGGGCGGTGGCGGCATCGGCATGCGCGTGTGCCGCTCGGGCGACGAACTGATGTCGCAGTTCGATGTCGTGAAGCGCCTCGGTCAGAACAACTTCAGCGACGCTGGCGTGTTCCTCGAAAAATACATCGAGCGCGCGCGTCACCTCGAAGTGCAGATCTTCGGCGATGGCAAAGGCGCTGCCATCGCCCTCGGTGTGCGCGACTGTTCCGTGCAGCGGCGCAACCAGAAGGTGCTGGAGGAGACGCCCGCGCCGAACCTGCCCGACGGCATAGCCGATGCGCTCTGCGACGCCGCGATCCGGCTGGCGAAGGCGGTCAGCTACCGCTCGGCGGGAACCGTCGAATTCGTCTACGACAGCCTTGCACAGCGCTTCTATTTTCTGGAAATCAACACCCGTCTGCAGGTCGAGCACGGCGTGACGGAGCAGGTCTGGGGCGTCGATCTGGTGCGCTGGATGATCGAACTGGCAGCCGGTACGCTGGCGCCGCTCGATACGCTTGTGCGCGGCCTGCGCCCTACGGGTCACGCGATTCAGGCGCGGCTATACGCCGAAGATCCGGGCCGCGATTTCAAACCGAGTCCAGGCCTGCTGACGGACGTTGCGTTCCCCGCTGCCGATGGCCGCGCGCTGCGCATCGACACCTGGATCGAAGCCGGCTGCGAAGTGCCGCCGCACTTCGATCCCATGCTGGCGAAGCTGATTGCGTGGTCGCCGACCCGCGATGAAGCGCGCCGCGCGCTCGGTGACGCGCTGGCCGCCACCCGGCTGTATGGCGTCGAGACGAATCGCGACTATCTGCGGCAGATCCTTGATGACACGCCGTTCGCGAGCGGCGAGCCGTGGACGCGCTGTCTCGAAGGCCTGCGCTATTACGCCACCACCCTCGAGGTGCTGGGCGGCGGCACGCAGACGACCGTCCAGGATTATCCGGGGCGGCTCGGTTACTGGGCGGTCGGCATCCCGCCGTCGGGTCCGATGGATGACCGCGCGTTGCGACTCGGCAATCGCCTGCTCGGCAACGAAACGTCCGCTGCCGCGCTCGAAATCACCATGAGCGGCCCGACGCTGCGCTTCAATACGAACGCGGTCGTCGCCATCACAGGCGCGGCGTTGCCGATCACCGTCGACGACATCGCCCAGCCGATGAACACGGCGCTCTTCATCGCCGCCGGCGCAACGCTCGCGCTGGGTACGATCCGCGGCGCCGGCGCGCGTGCCTATCTCAGCGTGCGTGGCGGACTCGATGTCGCGCGGTATCTCGGCAGCAAAAGTACATTCACGCTCGGTCAGTTCGGCGGACACGGCGGCCGCGCGCTGCGGGCCGGCGATGTGCTGCACCTTCAACCGTTGACCGACAGCACGGCCGGCGCCGTGTTGCCCGAGCCGCTCACGCCGCAACTGCGCGACGTGCGCGTACTGAGGGTCATCTATGGCCCGCACGGTGCGCCGGAATATTTCAGCGCCGCCTACATCGACCGCTTTCTTGCCACCGAATGGGAGACTCACTTCAATTCGAGTCGCACCGGCGTCCGCCTGATCGGCCCGAAACCCGAATGGACGCGTGAAGACGGCGGCGAAGCGGGTCTGCATCCGTCGAACATTCACGACAACCCGTATGCAGTGGGCGCGATCGACTTCACCGGCGACATGCCCGTGATCCTCGGCCCCGACGGCCCGAGTCTCGGCGGCTTCGTCTGCCCGGTCACGATCATCGATGCAGACCTCTGGCAGATCGGCCAGCTAAAGGCCGGCGACAAGGTGCGCTTCGTTCCCGTCGATGTCGCGACGGCACGCGCCGCCGCGCTGGCCCGCCACGCGGAGACCGCCACGCTCGAAGCCCAGGCAGACGCCGCGCCGCTCGACGCCTCCCGCATCGACGCGACGCCCGCACTGGCCTCGCCGGTCGTGCTCGACATCGGCTCGGATCGCGAACGGCTGGTTGCGCGCCTGTCGGGCGATACGCACCTGCTGCTCGAAATCGGACCCGCTGAGCTCGATCTCGTATTGCGTTTTCGCGGCCACGCCTTGATGCAGTCGCTCGAAGCACTCGACATCGACGGCGTGATCGACCTCACGCCCGGCATCCGCTCGCTGCAGATTCATTACCAGCCGGAACGCCTGCCGCTTGCCACGCTGGTCGCGACTATCGCAAGCACATGGCAACGCGTCCTGCTCCTGCAGGACCTGCGCGTGCCGTCGCGCATCGTGCATTTGCCGCTGTCATGGGACGACTCGGCATGCCAACTGGCGATCGACAAATACATGACCACCGTGCGCAAGGACGCACCGTGGTGCCCGAGCAATCTGGAGTTCATCCGCCGCATCAACGATCTCGATTCGATCGAGGCAGTGAAGGAGATCGTCTTCGATGCGAGTTATCTCGTGATGGGTCTCGGCGATGTCTATCTCGGCGCGCCCGTTGCGACGCCGCTCGATCCGCGGCACCGGCTCGTGACGACCAAGTACAACCCGGCGCGAACCTGGACCGCCGAGAATTCGGTCGGCATCGGCGGTGCCTATCTGTGCGTGTATGGCATGGAAGGTCCGGGCGGATACCAGTTCGTCGGCCGCACCCTGCAGATGTGGAATCGCTTCCGGCAAACCGCGGATTTTGCCGGCCAGCCGTACCTGCTGCGCTTCTTCGACCAGATCCGCTTTTACGAAGTCCCGGCAGACGAGCTGTTGCGGATACGCGCGGACTTTCCGCTCGGGCGATACCCGTTGCGGATCGAGAAAACCGAACTGTCGCTGGCCGACTACCAGACCTTTCTCGAACGCGAAGCCGACGATATCGACCGCTTCCGCGCGCAGCAACAGGCCGCGTTTCAGGCTGAGCGGCAACGCTGGCACGAAGCCGGCAGCGTGGAAGACGCAGTCGAGTCCCCCGTCTCCGTCGACACCGCCGCAACGCCGCTCGACGACCACCAGATCGCGGTCGACAGCGAGATCGCCGGCAATCTCTGGCAGGTCCACGTGCACCGCGGCGCGAAGGTCGCGGCCGGCGACGTGCTGCTCGTCATCGAGTCGATGAAGATGGAGATTTCGGTCGTTGCACCGTGCGCCGGAATCGTCGACGAGGTGTACGTCGCGCCCGGTTCGCCCGTGCGGGCGGGGCAGCGCATCGTCGTAATCGGCCGCGCGTGAAGCTTCAGCGATGAACCCCTATTCGAACCATTCCTCAGAATCCGCCATGCCTTCATTCGATCTCCGTCTGTCGACGCTCGCCGCCGCCTATCGCGCCGGGACGACTACCCCACGGCGTCTGATTGGCGAACTGCGAGCACGCGCGGCCGCACTCAACGCGGACTATAACGTGTTCATCCATCTTCTGTCCGAGGCGGAACTCGAGCCGTATCTCGCCGCGCTGGAAACATGCGATATCGACTCGCTGCCGCTCTACGGCATCCCGTTCGCGATCAAGGACAACATCGATCTCGCCGGTATTCCGACGACGGCCGGCTGCTCGGCCTATGCCTATACGCCCGACAAGAGCGCCGCAGTCGTCGAGCGGCTGATCGCGGACGGCGCCATTCCGGTCGGCAAGGCCAATCTCGACCAGTTTGCAACGGGGCTGTCGGGACAGCGCTCTCCCTACGGTGCATGTCGCAACGCGCTCGATTCAAGCTACGCGTCGGGGGGCTCGAGCTCCGGGTCGGCCGTGGCGGTCGCGCTCGGCGTCGCCGCGTTTTCGCTCGGCACGGACACCGCGGGCTCGGGCCGAGTGCCGGCGGCCTTTCACGGCATCGTCGGCTTGAAGCCGACCAAGGGCGTGCTGAGCACGCTCGGGGTGGTGCCCGCCTGCAAGTCGCTCGATTGCGTTTCTATTTTCGCGTGCAATGCGAACGACGCGCAGCGCGTGTTCGACGTCGCGCGCGGTGTGGCCGACGGCGATCCCTATGCGCGCGAGTGGATGCCCCTCGCGGCGACATCGGGCTCGCCCGCGCCGCTGCGCTCGCTGCGCGGCGTGCGCTTCGGCGTGCCGCGCGCAGCGCAGCTCGAATTCTTCGACGACGATTCGTACGCGCGCGCTTTCGATGCCGCGCTCGCACGGCTGCGCGCGGCCGGCGCGCAAGTGATCGAAATCGACTTCGAGCCGTTTCTCGCTACCGCGCGCTTGCTCTATGAAGGGCCTTTCGTGGCCGAGCGCCTCGCTGGAATCCGCACGTTCTTCGACCAGCAGCCTGACGCGCTTTTTCCCGTCACGCGCGAGATCATCGGTGGCGCGGCGCGCTGGAGCGCGGCGGACGTGTTCGCCGCTCTCGATCGCCTTGCCGCATTGCGCATGCAGGCTGAAACGGTGTGGCAGCACATCGACGTGATGCTCACGCCGACTTCGCCCACGACGGCGACCGTCGACGAACTCGAAGCGGATCCGATCGCAGTCAACGCGCGTTTCGGCTACTACACGAACTTCGTCAATCTGCTGGACCTGTCGGCGCTCGCCGTGCCGGCCGGCGTATGCGATGCGGGAGCCCATGCGGGCCTGCCATTCGGCGTGACGTTCGTTGGTCGCGCGCATCAGGACATCTTGCTGCTTGACCTGGCTCGCGCCTGGCTTGACGAGGCAGCAGACGATTGCGCGCCTCGCGTTGCGCCCGCCACCGGTGAGCTGGCCAATGTGCGTGTTGCCGTCGTCGGCGCACACCTGCGCGGCGAACCGCTCAACTGGCAGTTGACTCAGCGCGGCGCGCGTCTTGCCGAGACGACTGAGACCGCGCCGGCCTATCGGCTCTACGCGCTGCCTGCCGCGTCGAATGGCAACGTCGCGAAGCCCGGGCTCGTGCGCGTGCCGGCTGGCGGCGAGGCCATCGAGGTCGAGGTGTGGGAGATGCCGCTCGCGGTGTTCGGGGGCTTTGTCGCGCAGGTGCCGGCGCCGCTTGGCATCGGTACGCTGACGCTTGCCGACGGTGCGCAGGTCCAGGGCTTCCTGTGCGAAAGCATCGCGCTCGAGGGCGCGACGGACATCACGGCGTTCCGCGGATGGCGTGCTTATCTCGCGAGCCGCGAGACGAGCGAGAGGTGAGTGGCGCAGGCAATGAATACGCGAGGAAAGCATGCAACGGAGGGTTCAATGACAGTCAATCGCCGGATGGAGTGGTTCGGGGTGCGCCGCGAGTTGTCGCTGCGCGGCAAATGGATATTGGGGATCGGCTCGTTCGCGCTGCCGCTCCTCGTTTGGTGCGTGGTTAGTTACGTACCATTCGTATGGCATCCGCAAATGCTGATCACCAATCCGGGCAGCGTCGATTACTTCCAGGCGGGAATGCGCATTGACAAGGACACGTTCGCCGACGAGCTCGCCAACGCGCGCGCGAATCATGCCGCGCTACCCGTTGGCGAGCCGGCCAATCCCGTGTACCTGCCGGCGCCGCATCAGGTGTTGCGCGCGTTCTATACGGCGTTCACGACGCCGCCCGCATCGCATGATGGCGTGTGGCTCCATCAAAGCCTCTGGCATAGCGTCCAGATCATCTTTTGGGGCTTCGTCATCTCGTCGATGATCGGGGTGCCGATCGGCATCATCTGCGGCACCTACAGCGCGTTTGCGCGTTTGCAGGAGCCCTTCTTCGAGTTCTTCCGCTATCTGCCAGCGCCCGCGTTCGGCGCATTGATGGTGGCGATACTCGGCATATACGACGCGCCGAAAATCGCCGTCATCGTGATCGGCACGCTCTTTCAGCAGATGCTCATCATCGCGAATACTGCGCGCAAGCTCGACTATGGATTGTTCGAAGCCGCGATGACGCTCGGCACGAAGAAGCTGCGTCTGCTCACGCACGTGGCGATTCCGGGCATTCTGCCGGATCTGTATCGCGATCAACGCATCTTGCTCGGCTGGGCATGGACTTATCTGATCGTCGCGGAGCTCGTCGGCACCAGTTCGGGCATTACCTGGTATATCACGCAGCAGGCGCGCTACGAGCATTTCGACAACGTCTACGCGGCGATCATGATGATCGGCATCATCGGGCTCGGCACGGACATCGTGCTCGCCTTCATCGGCCGCAAGCTGTTTCCGTGGGACCGTGTGCTGAAGGCATGACCTGCCTGTCGGCTTCGTTCATTTCGATCAGATTCGCCACGTAACAAGGACTTCATCGTGCAAAATCCTCAACCGGTCCCCTCGTACCTGATTCAATCTGAAGCCGTGCGTGCGCGCTTTGCGCGCCTGAAGGCGCGAGAGACGATCCTGGAAGTTCGCGACCTGAAAAAGCGCTTCGAGACGCGTCAGGGCGAGTACACGGCGCTCGACGGCTTAAACTTCAAGACGCATCGGCGCGAGTTCGTCTGCGTGATCGGCCCCTCTGGCTGCGGCAAGTCGACCTTGATTCGCATTCTCGCCGGCCTCGAGCGGCCGACGAGCGGCGAGGTGCTACTGGACGGCAAGCCGGTCGATGGGCCGGGTGCGGATCGGGGCATGGTTTTTCAGGGCTATACCCTGTTTCCGTGGCTCACCGTGAAGAAGAACGTCATGTTCGGCCTGAACATGAACGGCTCGGGCAAAGACCAGGCGGAGCGTGAGGCACTGCAATGGCTTGATATGGTGGGCCTCACGAAGTTCGCCAACGTTTATCCGCATCAATTGTCGGGCGGCATGAAGCAGCGCGTTGCGATCGCGCGCGCGCTTGCGAATCGGCCGCGCATCCTGCTGATGGACGAGCCGTTCGGCGCGCTCGATGCGCAAACGCGCACTAAAATGCAGAACCATCTGCTCGATATCTGGCGCAACATCGACGTGACGATCCTCTTCATCACGCACGATCTGGATGAGGCAATCTTTCTCGCGGACCGCATCCTCGTACTGAAAGCGAATCCGGGGCAGGTGCAGGAGTTGATCGAAGTGCCCGTATCGCGTCCACGCGACTATTCGCAGGGCACGTCGCCCGAGTTCGTCGCGACGAAGTCGCGGCTTGAAGCTCTGATTCACCCGCCGGTGCCGTCACAAGACGAGGACGACGGCGTGCGGCCGCACATGATTCGCATGACTCATGTCGCCGATAACGTCGAATGAGCGCGATTGAGAGGGACGTGCGAGGTAATTCGGGTTCTGGTGCAAATAGGCTCGAGGACTCGGTTAAAGCAGTCAGCCTGACAAACAGGTAGCCGATGATCAGCAAGCGGAAAGGGTATGGAGGGGTTATTCGATGGTCGGCATTTTGACCGTGAGATCATTGTTCCGTGCGTGCGCTGGTACCTTCGCTACAAGCTCAGCCTGGGCGATGTGGTCGAGATGATGGCCGGGCGTGGACTGGTGCTGGCGTGTACCACGATCATGCGTTGGGTCAGGCGCTTGACACCGGAGTTCGTCAAGCGCTGATCAACGATGACGAGCTTGAATGCGGGTTTGAACAAGGTGCTCAAACGGCTGCACTGTCCGCTGGGTGTGATGTTGACTTGTATGGAGCGGCGTACCAGTGTGGGTTTTCGATGTGTTGATGAAAGGGATTCGGCGACTTAACTTTGGGTGCTGCTTGTCATGTCTAGAAGCGCCCCTTCATTTGAATAAAGCGTGCTTCTGATTCGCGGACGTTAGCCATTCGTTACTCAGGTTAATTGATCTGTTGGCAGTGGTCAGGTTACGGTACTGGAAACAAGAACACTAAAGTAGGGAACCGACGAGGGCGGCTGCGCTCGCTCGAGCGCCCAATTCCTTTGTTGACACCCCGAGCCTTGCGGCGGAGACACCGTGACCAAGATTGATTCGATGACGCGGGAAAGCCGCGTTTACCCTGCGCCCGACGCGTTTTCGATTCGGGCGACCGTTCCGAGTATGGACGCATACGACACGCTCTGCGCCGAGGCCGAGGCTGACTATGAGAATTTTTGGGCGCGCCTAGCGCGAATAAATCTTCTCTGGTCAAGGCCGTTCAATGAGGTTCTCGACGAAAGCAGTGCGCCTTTTTATCGCTGGTTCGCGGACGGTCAACTCAACGCATCGTTCAATTGTGTCGACCGACATCTGCAAAACGGAAATGCCGAGAAGTTGGCTATCATCTTTGAAGCGGACGGCGGTGCATTAACGCGCCTCACCTATCGTGAGTTGCATGGCAGAGTCTGCTGGTTCGCCAACGCGCTCAAAGACCTGGGCGTCGTCAACGGGGACCGTGTCGTCATCTACCTGCCCATGTCGGTCGAAGGCGTGGTCGCCATGCAGGCTTGTGCCCGTATCAGGGCGATTCACTCCGTCGTTTTCGGCGGCTTTACTGCCAAGGCTTTGCAGGAACGCATCGCCGATCTTGGCGCCGTAGCCCTGATTACGGCAGACGAGCAGATGCGAGCCGGAAAAATCCTTCCGCTCAAGTCGGTCGCAGATGAAGCGCTCGGCAGCGGAGACTGCGTGACAGTAAAGTCAGTATGACTCCCGTTCGGCAAGGCTGGCCGCCGAGGGGAATTAAGCGCGGGTTAGCATCGCTGTCAGAGCCGCATTGAGTGGGGATGGAGCCACCGCTCATCGGTCTGTTCCGACACGAAGGCCAGCGTGGAAAACGATAGCACGTTGTACGTAGGACTGGATGTCCATAAGGATTCGATCACGGTTGCATACGCGATCGGCATGAGCGAAGTCGAACTGTTTGGCAAGGTCGGCACCATGCATATTGATATCGACCGGTTGTGCAAGAAGTTGCAAACAAAGGCGCGGCACATCTGCTTTGTCTATGAAGCGGGGCCCTGCGGATATGGGTTGTACAGGAGGCTGGTCGATAAAGGCTTCGACTGCATGGTCTGCGCACCGTCACTCATTCCACGGAAACCGGGAGATCGCGTCAAAACAGACCGTCGCGACGCGATCAAGCTAGTGCGTTCACTACGCGCCGGCGACCTCTCGGCCGTACATGTGCCATCGGTTGAAGACGAAGCGTTCCGAGACCTGGCACGCGCCTGGTCGGCTGCCAGGGAAGATCTGAAGGCCGCACGCTGCAGGCTCAAATCGTTTCTGCTTGCCCACGGCATTCATTACCTTGGTCACCCCAACTGGGGGCCCACACACCGACGCTGGATAAGTACGTTCTCGTTCGACAGCGCATGGCAACAACTGACGTTCAATGAACACCGGCGCACGATCGAAGACCGTCTCGCGCAATGTGAAAGGCTGGAACTGGCATTGCGTGAATCTGTCACCAGCTGGCGGTTTTACCCGAATTAGTAAGGATTTTTCCAATCCCATGGCATGGCGATATGCCAGGATGGTTGGTGCTGGGCAACCCATTTGAGAAGGGCACAGTCATGGACAAGATTACTCGTATCGGCGTGGATCTGGCACGAGAAACGCTGCTTGACGCTTCACCGCTCGTCGCCTGTGCTTTCTCTGTCGAAGAGCGCGCCGAGGTCAGGCAACGAAGTTTCGCTGCAACTCACCGCGACGCCCTCGGTAAAAATCGAACTGGCCAGCCGCGTCAGGACGTTTGCGGGCGGCATCTCGATCGCGAGGCGCGCTCCGCGTTCCCATGCGAGTCTCATCGTGTCGTGCCAGCGTACCTGCCGCGCCATGTTGCCGGCGAGGTCGGCGGCGATGCGCGCGCCGTCGAAAAGTGGCCGCGCGGCACTGCTGCTCAGATATAGGATGTGCGGCGCACTCACCTTGACGTCGCGAAGGCATCGGCAAGCGCGGCTGCAGGCGCGTCGAGGAGGGCGCAATGCGACGGCACCGCTACATCGAGACGCTCGCAGCGTTGCGCGCCGCGTTCGCTGGCGAGTGCCGCGAGACGACTCATCGAGGCATCGCTGCCCGCCACGACCATCTGCGTTTCCGCATTGATGTTCGCAAGAAAGACGGGGTCGGCATTGCTCGACACTCGCGCGATCAGGCGTTCGAGCGCGCGCTGCGTCATGCTGATGATCGCGGTCATGCCGTAGCCGCGCGGGTAGGCGTGCTCCATCAACTGGCCGCGCAATGCGACGAGCCTCACCGCGTCGGCATACGGCAGGGCGCCCGCGATCACGGCGGCGGGGTACGCGCCGATCGAAAGTCTGGCCACCATGTCCGGTTCGTGGCCGCGCGCCTGGATGACGCGCGCCTGAGCGACGCCCGCGATCAGCAGGCAGGGCTGAACCGCGACGGTGGAGCGCAGCGTCGCCGTGTCGTCGATGGTTCGGACGTCGTAGCCGAGCGCGTCGCTGGCTTCTTCGAGCGTGCGGGCGGCCTCCGCGTGAGCCGGCAGCGCGTGCAGCATGCCGGCGCGCTGCGCGCCCTGACCGGGGAATGTGAATATCACGCTCATGATGCTTCGGTAGTCCAAGGATCGGCGACGAGCAAAGGCCCGCGTCGCGTCTTGAGCATGATTCGTTCCGACTCTCGAGCCCATTCTGCCAAGGCGAAGCCGCCGTGCCCCGTGTCTGCTTGCACGTCGATGTGCGCGGGCGCGGCATTCAGCGGCGACAGGACGTCACGTGCAGCGTCGCGCGACAAGGCATGTCCGGCGCACAACACGACATCGAGGTCGCTGTCCTCGCGCAGCGTGCTTACGCCGCTTGCAAGGGCGAAGCCGACGCTACCTGTTATGCCCCACGTCAAACCTGGTCGATCGAACTCCGGCGCGACGCACGCGAGGGCGCGCACGCAGGGCAGGCCCGGCAGTTCTGGGGCCGAGCACCACGCCCGCGCCTGGACAAGCGCCTCCGGCGTCACGCGGTGCACGATGCGATCACGGGTTACGAAAGCCGCGAAGCGGTCGCTGCGGTTGCGTCCACGAAGCCTCATCGGCACGGCGTCACGTCCTCTAACATCCTCGCGGTGCACGACGGCCGGCGCGATCCGCATCCATTCAGGCGAAGCCCATGCAGGCACCTCGGACGTCGAGCGGATGCCTTCCAGCGCGGAAATTCAGACGAGGTCATGCGGGCGAGGGACGTCATCGGCGTTTGAACGGGGTTTCTCCCTGACCGGTCAGGCGCCCATCAGCGCCTTCGTCGCGAAGAGCAGTAACGAAGGTCCGAGCAGGCAGCCTACGCCCGTATGGAATGTCGCGATCAGCGCGCCGTAGGGAACGAGCCGCCGATCGGTCGCGGCCAGTCCCGCGCTGACTCCGCTCACGGTACCGGCCAGTCCGCCGAAGATCATCGCGGAGCGCGGTGTCTTCTGCCCCATGAAGCCGGCTGCGAGCGGCGTGCCGATCATTACGATGATCGCCTTGATCAGACCGGTTGCGATGCTAAGCGCGATCACATCCGAGCTTGCGCCGATCGCCGCGCCCGTCACCGGTCCCACGATGTACGTGACGGCGCCGGCGCCGATCGTGGTCATGCTGACTGCATCCGTGTAGCCGAACGCATGCGCGATGCTTGCGCCGACGATGAAAGGCAGCACGGTCCCGAGCAGCAGCGACACCACGCCGATCATCCCGGCCTTTCGCGCTTCGGTCGCCTGCACCTCGAAGGCGGTTGCGACGATGGCAAAGTCCCGCAGCATCGCGCCACCCATCAGGCCGACGCCGGTGAAGAACGGCAGGTCCGCCAGACCTTTTTGTCCTCCAGTGAACGCGCCGGCGAAGTAAGCGAGCACGAGGCCGATCACAATGGCGATAGCCGAGCCGTGCACGCGCCCGAACGTCAGCTTGCGCGAGGTCAGTGGCGACACCCACATGATGAGCCCCACCAGCGCGAACGCCGTGACGAGGCCGTTGTGGATCAGAACCTTATCGATCATTTGGAACATGGCTGACTCTTGCTTCAGATTTCTTCGAGGTGCGGAACGTTCACGAACGACTTGCTGTCGTGACCGGTGCGAGACAGAACGGCGATGCAGCCTGCGCAGACAGCTGCCGCGCCCAGCGCCGACAGCAGCGCGACGGGTCCGCCCTTGAGCGCGGCCACGACGTTCTGATTGGCGGCCATTGCCACCACGACTGGGATGTACATCGCGCCCCAGAACCCCACGCCGGCTTCGGTTTCCTTGGGCAGCAGTCCCTTGCCGTGCACAGCGGCAGCCGCGAGGACAATACGCTGCCCCCGCCCATAGCGCGACGAGCGCCTGGCAAGGCCTGCTTGCGCAGAAAGCATCTCGGGCCGGCAAAGTGCGCTTCAGTGGTGCACTGCAGCAACTGGTGCTATAATTTTAGGCAGTGGTTTTCTTGTGCTCTATTTCAACCGGCCCGCGCCTGTCGGCAGGCCGCGTCTCTTGCTCGCTGCGATCCTACAACTGGTGGCCGCCTGCCTCCGTGAACGTGTGCGCCTCGCCGGCCGCCGTGCGCTGGCTGCCGGGTCTCGCTTTCGCCGAGCAAACCTGTCCGAGGAGAATGTATGGCAACTTTTGATCGGGAAGATTCCGGACCGGAAACAGCCGCATCCGCACCGAATGTTTCGGCTCGGCGCGCATCGAAGGCCAGGGCCGCCGCAGCCGTGCTACCGACGGACGCAGTGTCCACGGTGTTGCAGGACGAAGAGCGGCAGCGTCAGATGCGCGCGCTCATCCAGTTAGGAAAAGAGCGCGGCTACCTGACTCACGCCGAAATCAATGATCACCTGCCGGACAACTTCGCGCAGACCGTTGCAATCGAGACCATTGTCAGCACCTTCAATGACATGGGCGTAGCGGTCTACGAGCAGGTGCCCGACGCGGAGACGTTGCTCCTGAACGACGCTGCGCCGGCAGCCGTGTCGGACGACCAGGCCGACGAGGAAGCGGAAGTCGCTCTTTCCACCGTCGATTCTGAATTCGGGCGCACGACCGATCCCGTGCGTATGTATATGCGTGAAATGGGCGCGACCGGATTGTTGACTCGCGCGGGCGAGGTTGAGATTGCGAAGCGCATCGA
Organism: Paraburkholderia sprentiae WSM5005; assembly: GCF_001865575.2. Lineage (NCBI taxonomy): Bacteria > Pseudomonadati > Pseudomonadota > Betaproteobacteria > Burkholderiales > Burkholderiaceae > Paraburkholderia > Paraburkholderia sprentiae. The sequence continues at coordinate 430,499 of NZ_CP017565.2, read as the reverse complement.
AGATGGTCTTCACGAAATGATCCAGGCAATTGCCGCCTGCCCGGCGACTGTCTCCACGATCCTTTCGAGTGTAGAGCAGATCGGGACCGGTGAACTGCGCATCGACGAAGTGGTCGACGGTCTCAATGAAGACATTGCAGCGGCCGAGCTGTCAGTGTCGGACCCGGCTGAAACACCGGATGTTGACGCGGATACCGCCGATGGCGACGACGAGCAGGGAGATGAGGACAGTGAGATCGGGGAGGGGGATTCGGCGAAGGCGAACGAGGCGCGTCTGAAACAGCTCACGAGCGACAGTCTCGCGATATTTGCGCGAGTGCGCGAGTTGTTCGATCAGATCCCGCATGCCGGCGCCGCGCAAGGCAAGGGCCACGCAAGCTTCGCACGCGTGTGTGAAGCGATCCGACGCGAGATGGCGCCCATCCGCTTCACGGCGCGAACCATCGACCGGCTGTGCGCCGACGTGCAGCAACAGGTCGCACAGGTGCGAGCGGTCGAGCGGCGCATTTTACAGATTGCCGTTGACCGGTGCGGGATGCCGCGCGAGAAGTTCGTTGAGTCGTTCCCGGGGCACGAAACCGATCTTGGGTGGACCGAAAGGATGGCCGCGCGGTCGCGCCAGTACGGCGCCGCGCTCGAACGCAGTCTGCCTGCGATTCAGGCCGAACAGGAGAAGCTGATCGATATCGAAGCGAACGCCGGGCTGCCGCTGCAAGAGTTGAAAAAGATCAACCGGCAGATGATGGCGGCCGAGTCGAAAATGCGGCAGGCGAAGCGCGAGATGATCGAGGCGAACCTGCGTCTTGTGATCTCCATCGCGAAAAAGTACGTGAACCGCGGCATGCATTTTCTGGATCTGATTCAGGAAGGCAATATCGGCTTGATGAAAGCCGTCGACAAATTCGAATATCGACGCGGCTGGAAGTTCTCGACCTATGCAACGTGGTGGGTGCGGCAAGCCGTCACGCGTTCGCTTGCCGATCAGGCGCGCACGATTCGCGTGCCAGTGCATATGATCGAGTCAATTAACAAGCTCAACCGGATCTCGCGCGAGATTCTGCAGCAGACCGGACGCGAGGCTGATCCTGCGGCGCTTGCGCAGCGCATGGAACTGCCGGAAGAGAAGATTCGCGGCATATTGAAGGTCGCCAGGCAACCGGCGTCGCTCGAGACGCCCGTGGGGGAGGACGCCGACGCGACGCTTGGCGATATGATCGAAGATCCAATGGCGACATCGCCCGCGGACGCGGCCGTGCATGCGAACCTGCGCGCAGCGATCGATGAGGCGCTCGATGCGCTGTCGCCCCGTGAAGCGAAGGTGCTACGGATGCGTTTCGGAATCGATACCACGTCCGACCATACGCTTGAGGAACTCGGCAAACAATTTGACCTGACGCGCGAACGGATCCGGCAGATCGAAAGCAAGGCGATGCGAAAACTGATGCACCCGGCTCGAGCCGGCAAGCTACGGCAATTTCTCGACCATTGAGCCACGGGCCGGGGCCGTCGGCGCGTTGCGCTGTCTTTGAGGACCGGGTTCGCAGTCGACCGTCGATCAGGAACAGGACGATTCCTGGCGCGCACCGGGGCCGGGTTACCTCGATGCGCTTCATGCGTCATTGCACAGTGGGTCGTGGCACGCTACCGACTCACAACAGGACTGCCTGCTGCAGAAGTTCCAGCGCCTTCAGTTCGTCCAGTCGACCCGTGCGTGCTTTACCTGCCAGCGTCTTGATCAAGGCTTCCGCGATCGGTTCGATACCGTGAAGATTATCCAGGCTGGTCACGGAAGCGAAGGAGAGCAGCGCCGGACTGCGCTGCGGTGGTGCGGCGGCCGGGAGCGACTCAGAGGTCGCCGGTGTGGCTGCCGGGAGTTCGCTATCACTTTCTTCTGGCGAGCCACCCGCAAGCTCGTCGGGGGCAGCACTGACATGATCCTGTGGGCTGACGACGATCGTTTCTTTCGCTCCGGCGACATCCGCCGAAACAGGAGAGGGGCTGTCCGGACCGGTCCGGCCCGCTGCCCGCACGCGCCCAGTGTGCGCCTTCACTTGTGCGGGGTTCACTGGCACGCCATCCTTCGTCGCGGCCGCGAGCGGCTCATGCTGTTCAACGGATGCACGACCGCGCGAAGCAGGCGTAAGCAGACGCGACACCGCCTCTGGAATGTCAGCTTCGGAGCGCGGCGTGTCCAGCCAGCCAGTTGGCAAACCAAGTCGCTCGGTGAAGCGGTTGGCTTCGACATCGTCCATGCGTTTCTTGCCATATAGCCGATGGGCCATGTTGGATCCGCTCATCGCCATGACTACACCAAGTTTTGCTTTCGATCCGTTGCGACCCGTGAGAATATGGAGATTAGCGCGTCGAATGTTCTCTACCGAGGCCCTGTCGTCTAATGCCAGCCCTTGCTGTTGGGTTGTTCCAGGAGATGTCCTGTGTTTCGAGGGCAAACCTTTTCGCGGCGCATGAGGGGTATGCGGCTCGGCCATCTGACTTCGACGGTTCCTGACAGCTCTGGGCGACCCGCCCGTTGCTTTCTTCGGCATTTGCGCTTCCTCGGACAGACTATCTTTAAGAAATGATTGCTGGCCGCCGTTCAGGGCGGACGCCGGCATGGGTGTTTCCGACACTGCTTCCGGTTCGTCGTCTGTTTGAACGAAGTCGAGCGGTGATTTCAGGCGGGCAATGGTTTCGGCCGCGAGCGCAGGATTGGGCTGGTCAAAGAAACCGTGAGGCAACCCAAGCGTGGTTTCCATGTGAAAGGCGGTCTCAGGCGTGAACCTCTCGCCCCTCGTCAGTTCGGCCACTCGCGACATGTTCGATCCAAGTCCCAGGGCGATATTCTCTGCACCCACCGTATCGATCAGGAACTGGAACGATCGGCTTTTGAAAATGGAGGCAGTCTGGGCGGAGTCTCGAGCAGGTGCATTCACGTACGGTTGTCTCTGCCGGTTGGACTGAGATTTCTTCACGTGACGAGGTTGGCGCTGGCCGCTGTCCCGAGATCCCGCATCTCGTCCGCGGGGTTGACTCATATAGTAGGGCTCCATGCGATCATTGGTTTGCTGACCGTTTGATTATAAATGAGGCGATGCTGGCATTGGACGCGTCAACGACGCCGTCGGGCGAAAACGTACGCGGGGAACCAAACATAGCGCGGTATTGGTCAGTGTCGGCATTTTCCAGTCGCGATCTGGTTAAGCTCGACCTGTAAAGCAACGCATAGTCTCCCTTCCACCGGTCAAAAGAAAACTTTCCAATATCAGGCAGGCGATGGAAGATCGATTCGCCGGCGCTATCACGTTCAGCGCAAAGGCTCCCGCCGGCGGTTGATCCGTCGGTGGTCAGGAAAAAAGGGGCCACTTGCGCAGTCAGCCGCGGAAAAGTCTGGCCGGATTTCTTCAGGTCGAAATGATTCCGATTGCCAGGCATTATACGCGCTCACATCGCCGACGACGCATGAGCCTGTTGACCTCCGAAGTGCTACGGAAGCGTACGCAGCTCGTTTGCTGAATCGCATCGCTGGTATCGATCAGGAAAGCCTGCTCGTCAATTGACGCCGTGATCCCTTCAACTTGCATTTCGCGAGGATCTGCATTCGAACGATGCGCGCCCCCGCATCACGAAGCACGGCGAGTCTTTTCTCCGTTACCTCGCCGGTAGCCATTGACGGGAGCGTCCGTCGGGTGCCAGATGTCGCCAATCCCTAATGCACGTCCCAGGGGGAGGGCGCCGATAGTGCTTTGTGTCATTACGAATGCGCCTGGCGAAGCGTGAGGTTCTGACGACACACGGATCTGACGGGTTCAATTCGGGCGCCGGCGAATGCGGCATCAGTTTGCCTGCCGGCGCATATCTGCGACCACGCCCAACGCGTTTGCACCTCTTAACCTCTCCCCCGGCTCGACTGGCAGACGGTAGGGCTGCTTCACCGCAGCGCTGCCAGACGGCGTTGGCAACGTATGTCATCTCCACCGCGCCGATAGCTCTGTATGGCCTTCGTGCGGTCCGGGATAACGCTGTTGTCTTCTGCACCCCCATGCGCCCTCCCAGAACAGCCCGAGATTGTGTGCTGAGGCCTTGTGTCCCAGTTTGATCGCCTGCTCATAGAGCGAGAGCGCGCGGCTCACATCCGCCTGCACGCCCCCCCCCGAGCCGTGCGCTATCGGCCAGCGCGGCGGCGGCCATGCCGCGAAGATGGCCGTCCGCGGTCTCATCCTTCATCACATCGTCAAAGATCGCATTACCTCTCTCAAGGTCCGCCTCGCCTCCCGTTGGTGTGACGAGAAATGGCCATTGCCATCCGCTAGGCTGGATGCCGGTTCGCGCCGATGCGCTCGAGCAACCAGCGGCCCAGGTGCGGCGCACGATTGAGCGTGCTGGTGAGAAAAGCATTGGCGATGGCGGCAAGCGACTCGGGCGACAGGAAGCCAGTCCTGTTTGCTGCAATGACGTGACGGGAAAACTTTTCAACATTCAGGGTAGGGTCGGCGCGGCGCAACTGATGCCATTCATGCTCAATCGTTCCTACCCAGCTTTGCATTTGCATGGTGAGCGATCCTTTGGTGAAGAATGCACCTGGTTCTAGCTCACCTTTTGCCCGTTGCAACTTTCGGATCTGGTTCGTCACGTCGCATGCGCTCGCCAGATGGAAGGCTAGCATTATTGCCACGTCCCGATCAGGTCGCGATGTCGGGTAACGCCTCGATCCTGTTGCCGTCGTCCATCGCGGGGCACGGTCGTGCACGGAGTCAGCAAGCGATTGCAGCATTGGCGCCTCCTGCAACATCAAGGCGGTGGTGCAAACCATAGTGAATGGTCGGGCATGGATACCGGAGGTATTCCTGTCGCGACTTGTGGCAAGATCGAACCCGATGGCAGATACGGGCTCCTGAGCTCGCGGGCAGCAGTGTTCGCCGGTCTGCTTCGCACGAAGTTGGAGAAGGAGCGCTGTCCCACGATGGCTGATGCATTTGAACTCGTTGCCCTGGCGTTGCCCGGCGACGTCGTCCCCGAGTCACTGCCCGCCACCGTGCGCCAGTTCGTAGCTGATTGCTGGCCCGGCATGAGCCGCAGCCAGTTAATCGCCCGCGCCCGGCGCCTTTCACTGCGGCCGTCGCTGCGCGCATATCTTCCAGCCGCGCCGGGCGACGTCGGACACTTCGCACTCACGCTCACAGCTGGCGTGCAGACCGTGTCCCTGATCGTGCATTTGCGCCGCATCGCAGAATGGTCAAGATTCGATCGGTCCTGACGGAGTTGCATGAGAACTCAAGCTTACCGTGGGCGTCTACAACGGTTGCAAGGCCCCCAGCCCCCTTATATGCGATGAAGGTATCGCGCGGCAGCGGCTCAGTTACGATTTCTTTGTTCGCAAATGGTCCGGTTACCAGTTCGGCCATTGTATTTCGACCAATCATCCAAGCGTCCGCCCCTAACCGGGATGCTATGCCTTCATAGACCCGAAAAGCGAGTCCATCTGGCGTGCCGGCCACCGGTGGTGTCCAGCGATCGAGATCCAAGCGCCCGTCAACCGAGCTGATCATGTGACAGATTACATGAGGCCGCATCTTAATCCTTGAGGTTGTCCGTGGGTTAATTGTTAGCGACATGCTCGCTTTCCGATGCTCGGCGGTACCGATATCCCTAGTCGAATGCATCGCCCTGCCGTCGAACAGAGTCCCCAACATTGCCATCGTATCAATCGACGGGCTCCCTTTGACAGTGCCTCGTAGAAAAGCTCTCCATTTACGACAGTTGGATACGCCAATGACCAGTTCCTATACGATTGACCGTATTGCACCCCCCGGACAGGACAATGGAGCTCGGGGCAGGCCCGCACTGGAACCTGATGCTCACATCATCATTTGCGATACCCTGTCCTTTGCGCACGTAACAATAGGCGCCGTCTTTAAGACTTGTACCGTGCCATGCCGATTGCAGCGTCGCGTTATAGTCGGTACCAGCCTGGACCGATTCGCTCTTCGACAAGGGCATCGCGCGGTCACTCGGTGCAACGGCGATAGTCACGGGACGCCCATTGTTCAGCACAGTGATCTGTTGCCCTGGCTTCGCTCCCGTAATCTTGATCGTCAAAGTGTGACATGATGTCGACGCCATGGGAGCCGCAGCAGCATCTCCCGGGGTGATGTCGCTTCAATTGCGGCGCGCATGAGGCCGACAGGCAAGGCAACAGCAACGCTTCGGTGTCGTGCGCAACGACTTGCGTTCTTCATCTTGTCTCCACTACCAACGGACCGTCGTGCTTCAATTGAACCGAAAACGAGAGCGCCAGAAGCGCGCCGATGGTTAGAGCCATAGATGCCACGACTCTAAATGCAGAAATGGACTCGCTCACACCTCATGAACACCTCGAGCGAGTCAAAGGCCACCCAGCACTGCAATGTATTTGTGTTTAAGCGACGCAGAAATCACTGGCTCACCGCGCTGCCAACACGCCTTCGTGCGCGAATAAAATCACCTTTCCCCCACCATTAACCAAGGCCGCGGTCAACGTCGCACGATCCTCGCGTCGAGAAATCTCGAACTTTCCATCGCCTGATTTCTGCTTCATCACCAGCCCGTCGAGTCCAATGCCCAGCAAACCGTCACTAGTCGCAACCAGATCCGTAATCGAGCTCTTCGCATCCGACGTCACTGATGTCCAGCTGCTTCCACCGTCTCGGCTCTGGAACATACTGCCAAGCAACCCGGCCACAACGATCCGACCGTCTGGCATGACGACGCCGGTCCAAAGCGTGCCTTTGCTTCCCGTCGCGCCGTAGGTCCAGTTGACACCATCAGTCGACTTCAGCACTGTACCCTGCTCCGATACGACGTAAAGCGTGCCCTTGCCGTCCGAAAAGATATGGTAAAGATTGCGGTCAGCCTTCTCGGCGCCGGGCGGCTTTGGCAAGGCGGTCCGGACCCAAGTCTGGCCTCCGTCATGTGTCGTGAGCATCAACGACCACAAACCCACCGCAATCCCGTCTCGGGAATTTGTGAATTCGACCGAGAAAAGCGGCTGGTCGACTGAAATATCCATCCGTTGCTTCCGCCAGGTTTCGCCGCCGTCGGTAGTCGCGAGGATCACGCCCCACTGGCCGACTGCCCAGCCGTGCTCGGCATCGGCAAAGGTAACGGCCGAAAGCGTTGCGGAAACAGGCACTGCACGCGCCTGTCTGTAGGTCTTGCCGTCGTCATCCGACAGCAGAATGACTCCGTGCTCACCCACCGCGACGATACGCGTTCCTGCCTGTGTCGCGTCCATCAACATCATGTGCGTCGGATCCGTCCATCCGTGCGCCGGCTTCGCAGCCCATGCCGCAACCGTTCCACCCGTTTGGGCGAAACCTGTTGAGGGCATGCAGACTGTGGCCGCGAATAGGGCGAGACCGGCTATATGTGTTTTGATCATGGTGATTTTCTGTATTCGTACGTCGTCGTCAATGGCTGAATAGGCCAGGCGCACGCGCCGGCTTACTGCGCGGGAACCGGCACTCCAGTACCGACGCCAACGCTGGCAACACTGTCATTGCCATCACCAGGTTGACGATGAACATGAACGCCAACAGCTTCCCCATGTCCGCTTGGAACTTCAGTGCTGAGAAACTCCACGTCGCCACACCAATCGCCAATGTAATCGCGGTAAAGATCGTCGCCTCGCCGACTTCCAGCATCGCGTGCTGCACCGATTTCACGATGTTTTGGCCGCCCGCCAAGTGCACCTGCAACCGGTTGTAGATGTAGAACGCGTAATCGACGCCAATTCCGACTGCAAGCACCATCACTGGTAACGTGGCCACCGTCAGGCCGATATTCAACTCCTTCATGAACCAGTAGCCGATGAATGTAGCCACCGATAACGGCAAGCAGCACGCCAACATCGCTCGCCAATCCCGATACGCCAAGAACACTAGAATGAGGATCGCCGCATACACGTACATCATCATCGGCAATTCGCTCGACGCCACCTCGTCGTTGGTCGCGGCCAGCACTCCCGCGTTCCCCGCGGCCAGTCGAACGGTGATCCCCGGGAACGGATGCGCTACCCGATACTGTTTCACATCGTTCAGAATCCGGTTGATCGTCGTAGCCTTGTGATCGGTCAGAAACAGATGGACCGCAGTCATGCTGCAGTTGGCTTTCATAAAGCCCTTGATGCGGCTCACGTCAACGGAAATCGCACCATAGTTCTCCGCATCGATCGGTATCACGTTCATCTTCGGATAATCTTCGTTGTAGCCTTGGTTGTACTTGCGCAGCATCGACGAATACGATTGCACCGACACTACTCCAGGTTCGGACCTCATCGATGCCGAGAAATCGTCTTCATACAAGCCTACAGCTGGGTTGTCGCACGCCGTTCCGTTCGATTCGATTGCGACCGAAAGCCAGTCGAGTCCCATGTCGTAGTTGCTCGCGATAGACGTCGCATCACGGTTGAAGCGCGCATCTGCGCGCAACTCAGGCGCACCCGGTTGCAGCGTGCCGATCACGCGGTCGCGACTCTGCCACGCGGCCAACGCGAGCACCACCACCGCCAACGCCAAGGTGACGCCCGCGAACTTCGGCTCTGCCACTCGCGCCAGGATACGCAGCGGTTTGGCCCGATGCTGTGCGCGCTTTAACGATTTATCAGCATAAACCTTCGTAAAGTTAAAGCAGGACGCCGCTACGGGCAGCAGAATCAGGTTCGTTACGATCTTGTAGGCGACACCCAGCGACGCGGTGATCGCAAGCTCACGTACCATCGGAATCGGAATGAGAAGCAGCGTGATGAACGACACTAACGCGGTGATGAGCGCCAGCACGCCCGGAATCAGCAGGCCGTTGAAACTATGGCGCGCCGCTTCGTACGAGCCATGCCCATGTGCAATCTCTCGTACGATAAAATTGACCTGCTGTACGCCATGCGACACACCAATCGCGAACACCAGGAACGGTACCAATACCCCCAGCGGATCGAGGCCAAATCCCAACAGTTTCAACGTACCGAACTGCCAGACTAGAGACGTCAGCGAGCAGCAAATTAGCAGTACCGTGAAGCGGACCGAATGGCAATACCAGTAAACCGCGAGCGCGGTCAGCAGCAGTGCAATCGTGCAGAATCCGAGCACCGCGGTTGCGCCATCGGCAATGTCGCCGATCTGTTTCGCAAAACCGATGATCTGCACTTCGTAGCCGGCGTCTTCGAACGGCTTGCGAATCTTCGCCTCTAGAAGATGATTGAATGCCACATAGTCGAGTACCTTACCGAAGCGATCTCGTTCGTTCAATTCCGCCGTGATCATCGCGCTTTTTTCGTTATGCGACACAAGCGTGCCGACATAGCCACCCTCCGACGTCGCGCGGCGAATCTTCGCGATGATCTGGGGCGTCAACTGATCAGTGGTAATGGTGCCCGAGATGATAGGCTCCGCGCGGAAACCCTCGTCGGTGATCTCATTGACAAACGAGTTTGGTGTCCAAAGCGATTGGACTCCGCCCCGATCGATGTTCGGAAGATAAATCACCGCCTGGGTCGCCTTATACAGTCGCGTCAGACCTTCCTTTGTCCAGATCGAACCGTTGCGAGCGCGTAGCACAATCGTAATCCGGTTTGCGCCGAGCAGATCACCCCTGTATTTCTGGAACGTCTGGATATACTCGTGGCCAATCGGCATCTGCTTTTCGAAACCTGCATCCATCCGCAGTTGCACGGCAAACACCGCCATTACGACGGTAAGCAAACCAATCGCTCCGAGTAAGATCGCGCGATGACCGAAGAAAAATTTTTCCAGACCGCTGACTATACGATTCAACACAGCATTGCCTCTTCAAGTTTAGCGACTGCGCACTTTGTGCGCAGCCCAGTGCTGGCGTTTCCGTCAAAAATTCCGGGTGGCGAATAATCCAACGAAATTTCGGTCCGCGTATGAGTTCCCTACTGTGCCGTGCCCGCCGAAATACATGGCATAGTTGATGCCGGCCTGCCAGACTGTTGGATTCTGGTTGAACAACACATAGAGGTTCAACGATTTGGCGCCTTGCGAATAATTCATGGTAAACGTAGGCGTGTAGCCATACAGCGCATCCGTGAACGTCATTCCCGGTGTGACCTGCCAGCCGCGAATCAATGTGCTGTCATAGGTCCAATTGAAGTCGATAGTTGCGCCCACCGAGCTTGCAGTACCTCGCTCAGATCCAATCGGATAGCCCAGACCAGAGTTGTAGTTCAGCCACGGCATATAACCCGCAAGTGGCACTTGCGTAACCTGCTGACCGTTAATCGTCTTGGTGTAGCCATTCGTGTTCAAGCCAGGGTAATAAATCCACGTCAATTCCCATGTAAGGTTCGCCGAATCCGCACCGATTAACTTGATGAATGGATAGTCATTACTTGGCAGTGCAAGGAGACCGTTGATGTCGAACTGGACCTTTTTGCTGTCGATCCACTGCTGGCAATTACTGCCCGACACTCCGTTCGTATTCAGATCAAGCGGGCCACCTGCTCCATAGCAACTCGACAGCGCAACAGCGTCATGCGGTCGATACGACAACTCGGAACTGATCGCCCAGTCGCCGATCCCGAAGTTCGTACTGACACCAAACAACTGACGATTTTCGAGATATGAATATTGAGTTATTCCGGCTGCCGTCGCGGTGATCACGGGCGACTTGTCAGTGTAGTTTTCGTAATAAAACGAGAAGTTCGCACCAAGAGTCTCCGACGCACGGCTAAACTTGATACCAAATTGCGGCTTGTACTTCGTCGGAGGCTGCCAGGAAACGCCGGACCCCACACTGTAAAATGGGGCCCCGGCGTAGGCGCCGCTGAGAAGACCGCTATTGATCCCGGCGAGCGTATCAAGGTTGTTCGCTGCACCAACGCCGCCGGTCGCAGTTGCGATTGTGCTCGCGCTCGGTCCGCCTACGTTGTAATTATTGGCGTTGGTCGTTGCGGGACCAGTCCCTCGACCGAAACTATTTGATGTCGACCAGTAGGATCCGACTGGTGGGTAACGGTTTCCATTCCACTGAAGCTGGTAGTATGCCTCGGTACTCATTCCGAACGGAAGATCCGATGCAACACTAACCATCGGGGCTGGCAACAGTGCTTGCTTGAGTTGGGCACCCGGAATTAGCAACTTCTGCGTGTCGAGCGAATTGGTGGAGTTGATGCCACCAGACGCGTAAATGCTCTCCCCCCAGTTGATCACCTGGTTGCCTACTCGCACGTGTGCACTGCGCCCGTCGACCGTAAAATCCTTTTCGACCCAGAGATCAAGGAGCTGCGCATTGTAAACCACCTGCGCTGCGGCGGTACTACTCAGGGGTGTCAGGTCGGTATGTCCCGCGGCGAAGTCGTACATTCCCGTACCGCGGGCCATGAACTTGAGTCCTTCGCTTGGCATCAACAGCAGTAATTCGCTGGTCAAACTCAGGTACGCGCTATAGGGCTGCCCCTTGTGATAATTCAGATCACCATCACTGCCCGGCCATTGATCGATGTTAGCCCCTGCGCCGCAGCCGGACACATACGGATTGCCGGTAAGCGAACAGCTCGGATTCTGCGTTCGAATGCCCATCCCTGCGGTGACATTGCTCACCAACGACCCGCGCAGGTCGCTAATACTTGTGGTGAACTCATAGCCGTATGCATTCGATGTCACAGCCGCAACGACTGCAATCGACATGGCATTCAATTTGAGTAACTGTTGCATCGCTTCCCCCCCATCTCTCGCCAGATATGTGTGGACGCACGTGCTCACGTGCGCCAATCCTTTCCGCTATATTTCGGACTTTTTATTAGCGCTCGCTACGTGAGCGCAGCGATTCGGCGGTATAGAAACCAGACTTAAACTTCGGACTATTGACTTCCTTGTAGTAGTGCAGATCGCTACCCTGGCCGAAGCTGCTTGAATCGAAGACATAGCGTCCGCTGATCATGTCGTATTGAACGAATGGCTCGTTATCGCACGCGCCATCAAGCTCATTAATCGGGATCGGGTAGCTTTCTCTGACTTTCCACAGTCGACCCTGCGCGTCGTAATCCTCACCGATAAGCGCAAGCCAGCTATCCTCATCCAGATACAACACCTTCTTCGAATCGACATGCCGCGCGGTGGGCTTGACTGTCGCCTCGACGACCCACACACGGTGCACTTCATAACGCCGGTTTGCGGCAGCAATTCCATCAGTCGTGGCGACGTCATGCAGACTCTCTTGGTACTTATACATACCAAAATCGTTATAGGGAACAATCATCTCTTTCTTTCCGACGAGCTTCCAGTTGAAACGGTCGATGTGACCATTGAACATATTGAACTCGTCCATCAGATACTGATTTTCGAATCCGATGATCGGTGCATCATAGGTATAGGCCGGCGCCCGTCTCACGCGGCGCTGCCCCGGGTAGTAATAGTAGGTTTCCGTATCCTTGTCGAAATACAAACGTCCCACGTAACCCTGACCCGCCAGCGCCGGCGGCGTTGCCACCACGCTCCAGATCCCGTAATTGAGCTGATCGACATCCTGCGGGGCAGTCTTGCCCGGTTTCCCCCATGGGAAATACAAAGTCTGCGGACCGGTTTCGTCGATCCAGTCACTACTTCCTGCACGCGGAGAAACGGTCGTGATAACCGACCACTCCAAGCCTTCACCGCGATACCGGTAAATGTAGTTCATGACCGCTTCGGCGCCAGTCTTCGGCTCGGAAAACACAACACCTGGAAGGGCCGCTGTCTGCAACATTTCGCCAGTCGAATCGACTTTCGCTCCTGTCAGATTCGCTTTGGAATTCTCCTCAGCGAAATCGGGCAACTGACATTCTCGATGCGAAGGATAAACATCCATTCGATAACCCTTCCTTTGCTTGATCAGCTGAATCTGACCTGGCGAAAGCATGGTCGCGTACTTTTCGACATTCGACGCATCGATTGAATAGAGCGGCTTTTCGCCTTTATGCTTCCAGAAGTCACCCCGGTACTTCCCATATTCCCAGCCGGGTTCGGGCGACTGCCTTCCGGCAAAAGCAGGCACGAGTCCATCGCTACTAGCAGCGCGTTCGGCGCCGACGGGCGTGAGATCATCCGCTACGGCAGCGGTCCCGACCACAAGAAAGGCCGCCGCCGCGATAGCGGAAACGACTCCAATTTTGCGCTTTCCCATCCTGACTCTCCTTTCGATTTGTCCTTCGCGTCTTTTCATTTCGGCACCAGCGAACGCCGCCGATCGGTCACGACAGGTATCAACGCGTGGACCGGTTCTTTCACTTTTACTAATTAGGATTGCTCGATATTGCGTACTGCAAAAAAAATCCAGATGAATACCCCGGGGAGAGTTGGCTCTTCATCCATCCATTGGCATTACCTTGCGAAAGGACTGGGGACCGGCGATCTTCGATCGCTGACATCAAGATGCAATGACGGGACCGGCCCGCCCGAAAGGGATGCGACTTTGTAGTGCTCCGCAAACACGCTTGCACGAACGACGGCATGGCTGCCGCGCATCCATAAAATACGGCTGCGTCCGAGAGCACAATTGCGCGAAATTGCATCAGTCGCACCGTCCTTGACTTCATCTCGACCTCACGCCGATTCTGTTGGGCGCATCACGCTCGTTTTCTTTTCGATCTACCGGACGCTCTCGGGCACTCTCAGCTGGCTACCAACATAGAACCCTTCCGGTATCAAGCATTGCCTGCTACACCCTGATACTCGGCCTCAACCGGGCTTCCCGACAATACATATTTCTGGAACTTCAATCAAAGAAAGCAGAATCGATTGTTGTTTTCAGCGAATCACCTTCGGAAGATCGGGAAATACCCCTATCGCGTGAGCAATTTGAACCGTCCGCACCCGGTGAGGCACCCCTCGCGAGTCAGGTGCAGAGCAATCTCAAGCCAACGGGTCCAATTTTCGACGGACGAGTTTATTCTCATGCGGTACTGGTGCGAGTGTCAACGTGTCAAAAAAATATTCATTCGCCATCGAAGGCAGCCCTACTTCAGGCCACTCGATGCCGCGCCGGCCAGATCCACGGCACATTAAGTTGGAAGGGGCAGATCCACAATCACCGCGGCGCGGCAAACGCCCACCTCACCGCGGCTGCTAGCCAGCAAAAGTAAGGCGCTTCCAGCATGGAGCCGTATACTCTTGCCCGGCTCCGAAAAACTATGTCCTAGCCGGTTTCGGGACGGCCGCTCGGAAATTTCTTCCGCGCCCGTCCTTCAGCTACGTTGCTTGCCTCGCCGAGGATGACGTATTCGTCGTTGAATCCGGCCGCTCGAGTGACTGACACCGTGCATGCCGTCGCCGCTGTGGGGCAGTGGCGCCTTCGTGCGCTCGTAACTGGAACGCAGGCACCCCGCGGATGTCGCATTTCCAAAGCGGCAGGCAACTTCGTCCTGCCAGTGCTTCCGGCGGTGACCAAATAGTGTTGTCAAATCTGCTCTGCCATCGCGACCTGTTTCGGAGTACGTGTGCATCGCGACGGGCTCAGTCGCAGTAAGGTCAACGGGTCAAGCAGCGGTGATATGCGGAGGATTGTTTATGAAACGAGCGAGTAGGACTGCTGTGCGGGAGACAGCGGAGTCTCGCCCCGACATTTCATCTGCCTTTTCTTGATCATGTGCATTAATGCGACGCCACTCAGAATGACGCGGGCGCAGTGGAAATCCTTAGCCCAGCATCGGTCGGGTGACGCGTTTGATGGCCCGATGGTCCTGCTCGGCTAGCCTATTCAGGTACTTGACGTGACGAATCGTGATGAGCGTCTCTCGCTCCGTGTTCACCGCGTGCAACGCAGCCAGATCAGAGCCGCTTTTATCGATGGCTACCGTACTCGGGTACACCGTTCTGAGCGATCGACTTTTCAAAGAAGCGCCGCGCTGCGACCTTGTCGCACTTGACTCTGAACAAAAAATCGATGGTTTAGCCCGCCTTGTCCACCGCCCGGTAGCGGTACTTCCACTGACCTTTGACTTTGATATACGTTTCGCCCATCCGCCAGCTCTTGCCTACCGGCTGCTTGTGCTTACGGAACGTCTTCTCGAACAGCGGCACCAACTTGATAACCCAACGATGCACCGTGGAATGATCAAGCTCAATACCGCGCTCGACCATCATTTCTTCGAGATTACTCAAACTCAGTGAGTAGACGACGTACCACCGCACGAATAGCAACATCACATCCAGCGGATAGTGAAGGCGCTTTAGCAGGTTGCTGAAGTACCGGCACCTTACTTCATCGCGGAACGCCCTGATGCGTTGATATAAGACCCCTCACTTGCCCACTGCAGATCATGCGCGGCGCGCCGAGACGTTCACCGAGAGTCTGTTTTCCCTGCGCAAGCTGGACGATTTCGTCTCGAAGTTTTATCCGTTGCGATCGATCCGCATGATGGCAAACGAAGCGCTGGCGAAGATGGATCGGCTGTTTGCCGGGATGTACCAAGCGGATTTAAAGGGCGGTCGGCCGAGCATTGCGCCAGAGAAGCTGCTGCGAGCCATGCCGATCCAGATCCTCTCACCGTCCGGTCGGAGCGGAAGCTGATGGAGCAGGTTCAATATAACCTGCTTTTTCGCTGATTCATCGGCCAGGCAATGGATGACGAAGTGTGGGTGCCGACGGTCTTCACGAAGAATCGCGAGCGATTGATCAAGCACGATGCGGTCATCGAATTTTTCAACGAAGTGGTGGGCATCGCCGAGAAGAAGGATCTGCTATCGGGCGAGCACTTCAGCGTCGACGGCACGCTCGTCTAGGCGTGGGCGGGGCGCAAGAGCTTCGTGCGCAAGGACGGTGACGATCAGGACGACGACGGCGGCAGCGCAGACGACTTTAAAGGTAGCAAGCGCAGCAACGAGACGCATCAGTCCCGGACCGATGCCGATGCGCGGCTCTATCGCAAAGGCAAACGGCCAGCGAATTGCGGTACATGGCCCACACGCTGACCGATAACCGACACGGCCTAGTGGTCAACGCGCGCGTGACACACGCTGACCGGCATGCCGAACGTGAAGCGGCCAAGATCATGATCAACGACGCGCGGCAAGCGGTAAAGGATGCGAGCGTAGAGATCACGCTTGGTGCAGACAAGGGTTACGACGCACAGGAGTTCATCGAGGCCTGCGACGAGATGAAGGTTACACCGCACGTAGCGCAAAATACCTCGGGGCGGCGCTCGGCGGTGTCCGACATGATTTCCTCGAGTGCGGGCTACGCCATTTCTCAGCAAAAGCGCAAGCTGATCGAGCAAGGCTTCGGATGGGCGAAGACCGTGGGGGCGTATGCGCCAGGCGATGGTGCGTGGGTTGAAGAAGGTGGAACAGATGTTCGTGTTGAACATGGCCGCCTACAACCTCGTGCGCCTGCGATCTTTGGCACAAGTCCGTCCATCGTGACGGTAAACGCGGAAGTGAGGCTAGGAAATGGCCTCAAAACGCTCAAAGGACGTTGAATTCGCATTGGATTTGCGCAATTCGGAAAATCTTGCCGCGAGAGCCGCGTAAGCGCAAAAGGATGCCTCTGCCGGGGTGTATTTCAGCGGCCTGTTAGCACTCGGGTGATGCCCGCAGCAAGGTAAGCGGCTCGCGATGGCCGTCGTAGACGGGCGCTAGAATCTGCATCAAAGTGATGTCCATCATTTTCGAAGTGGTGGACACCATTTTGTCAGAGCCAACTCAGAGGCCTGGCAGCCGTAAAGGCCGCCCGAACCATAGTCCCGAATTCCGCCGTCGCCTGGCGATGGCAGCTTGTGAATCAGGGGTGTCAGTCGCCAGGTTGGCCCGTGAGAACGGCTTGAACGCGAACCTCGTGTACACGTGGCGGCGCCGGTATCTGGCGGAACAGCAAGCCGAGGCGGTGCAACTCGTTCCAGTGGCGATCGTGAACGACGTGTCATCGGTCAATGAACCTCCTGCGCTGGCAGAGTCTGAGGTCGTGAGGCCGGCTGGTTCAATCGAGGTTCGGATTGGCCGGGCAGTAGTCAAGGTCGACGGCATTGTCGACGCTGAGATGCTTCGGACGGTGTTGGGGAGTTTGCGCTCGTGATTTCTCTGCCAACGGGTACGCGTATCTGGCTTGTTGCGGGCATTACGGACATGCGCTGCGGCTTCCAGGGACTTGCTGCCAAGGTACACACGGCGCTTGAGGAGAATCCGCTGGGCGGTAACGTCTTCATCTTCCGCGGGCACCGCGGCGATCTCGTGAAGGTGCTTTGGGCTACTGAGGACGGGCTCTGGCTTCTCGCGAAACGGTTGGAGCGAGGGCGTTTCATCTGGCCACAGGCCGATGGCGGCAAGATCCATCTGACGAGCGCACAGTTGTCGATGTTGCTCGAGGGAATCGACTGGCGACAGCCACGACGCACCGCCGCACTCTCGATGTTGTAAACCGCGAGGAAGGCTCGTAAACTGCGACGCATGTCCGATCAGGCGCCGCTTCCCGATACTGTCGCCGAGCTCCGTGCCATGGTGCTCGCGCAACAGGCATCGCTGCTTGAGCACCAGGCATCGATTGCGAAGATGGTGGAGGAACTCGCCGCGCGAGATGACGAGATCGAGCGCCTGAAGGCGCAGATCGACAAGCTCAGGCGGATGCACTTCGGGCGCAAGTCCGAGCAACTCGCGAAGCAGATCGACAAGCTCGAGGCGCAGCTGGAGGACCTGACGGCCGGCCGGGGTGCTGCCGAGGCGCGTAACCAGCGCGACAGGACACCGAATGCGCCGGCCAGCAAATCGCCTTCGCGAGAGCCGCTCCCGCCGCACCTGCCGCGCGAGGAGATCGTACTCGAGCCTGATCCGCTCTGCCCCAGGTGCGCGACGACCATGCAGCCGCTGGGCGAGGACGTCTCCGAACAGCTCGCGCGCGTAGCCGCCGCATTCAAGGTGATCCGCACGATCCGGCGCAAATTGCTTTGCCCCGGCTGTAGGCATATCGAACAACTGCCGATGCCGGGCCTGCCGATCGAGCGCAGCATCGCACATCCAAGCCTGCTGGCCGATATCGCAGTATCGAAGTTCGCGGATCACCAACCCCTGTATCGCCAGTCGGAGATCGCGGCGCGCGACGGCGTGACGCTTGATCGCGCCAGCATGGGCCGCTGGGTCGGCCAGATCGTCGAACTCTGCATGGTGCTGGTCGAAGCAATCCAGCGCTACGTGCTGGCTGCCGGTAAGCTCCATGGCGACGACACGACGGTTCCCGTCCTCACACCGGGCAACCAGAAGACGACAACCGGCCGATTCTGGGTCTATGTGCGCGACGATCGACGCTCTGGCTCGACGGAGCCTGCGGCAGTCTGGTTCTCGTACTCGTCGGACCGCAAGGGTGTTCATCCGCAAACGCACCTCGCCAACTTCAAGGGAATCCTGCAGGCGGATGCCTACGCCGGCTTCGATCAGCTGTACGCAAGCGGCGACGTCTTCGAAGCGGCATGCTGGGATCACGCGAGGAGGTATATATACGACGTTCACGAGCGTACGCCGACTCCGGATACCCAGAACCTGCTCCAGATGATCGGCGAGCTCTACAGCATCGAAGCCGACATTCGCGGCAAACCTCCCGATGAGCGGTTGCGTGTGCGGCAGGAGAAGAGCAAGTTTCTGCTCAACACGTTCGAATCGACGATTAGGGCCAAGCTTGCGACGCTGTCGAAGAAGTCTACGCTTACGGGCGCGATCAACTACTCGCTGAACCACTGGGCGGCGCTCACGTTCTATTGCGAGGACGGACGCGCCGAGATCAGCAATGTACTCGCAGAAAATGCCCTGCGTTGTGTAGCGTTGGGCAGGAAAAACTATTTGTTCGTTGGCTCCGACAGCGGCGGTGAGCGCGCGGCGGCGATGTACAGTCTCATCGGTACGTGTAAACTCAACGAAGTCAACCCACGTGCCTACCTCGAATACGTGCTCACTCATATTGCGGACCACAAGGTCAACCGCATCGACGAACTGCTTCCCTGGAACGTGGCCGACAAACTGAAGCTGGCCGCTCCGCTCACGTCCACCGTTTGACCGGGTAGATCCAGATAGATCGTGGCCACGATCATGGAACGATCTTCACGTGGTCTACGCCGGACCTACCCACGCTCTCACATCATGCCCCACGCGCGCGCGAATCGCGGACCGGCCCTGCCGAGCCGCTTACGCAGCAAGCGTCTTTCGCGGTGTTTGGGTCTTCTTCATTTGCCAGCCAAAGCATATTTGCCAGGTTTGAATACTACCTCTCCCGCCTTAACGCGACCAAATCCATAGATGCGCCAATCGCTCCCAGTTGTTCAGGTCGACCAAACCGACCAGCGGGTGCTTCAGGTTGATGTGTTCGCGCAGCGGTTGCCGGAAGAAATCTCCCTCTGTCACAGGCTCCTTCAAACCCGTCTGCACTCGTCTAAAAATGCAGGATTTTCGCGTTAATGTGCCAGGTTCCTGCAAATCTCACAACACCATTTCAGGCTCGAAGCTTCGCCCTGCAAGGCTTCGAAGATTGTTCAGGTCCGACTGAGAAGTCTTGACCGTCCCCCAATGTCGTGTGGATGCAGCGTCTGTCAGTAAGCGATGCGATGGACAACCGCACACGATCAATGAAGCACGATCAGTCATCTACCGAGCGATGGGAAAATCCGCGACGTGCCGTCGTGGTGGCGAAAGAAAAACATTGCAGCGTACCTTGCCGCGTTAAATGTCTCCAACGCATACATAACGATCCAGTCCGGGGCGACTGTCCTTATAGCGAGTGATGCGAACAAAGTCCGCTCCTTCGGGAGCGGGCCAGCGCTCGATCATCACACGCAGCGACTTTTCAGCACTCACCATCAGGCCCTCCATTACTGAGCCTGTCCCGACACTGGTTATAGCGAAGGGCGGATTTTGCTGCCCGTTATTGGCCATAGATCGTCGCGGCCATATGGATTGCATGCTGTGCCCGGCCTGCGGCGTGGCAGCATAAGACAGGTCTTAACTTATTGGCATTCACGGTCATACGAGGATTGAAGCCGTGAGGTCTTCAACGGAAGTTGCACCAACCATCGCCATGTTTCTATCGACCTCGTCGCGAAGTAGGGTGATCGCGTGTCTGACACCTGATTCACCAGCGACAGCGGCGGCATACATGAAGGGCCGCCCGAGGAACACAAACGCAGCGCCGAGCGCTAATGCTTTCAAGACATCACTTCCGCGACGGATGCCGCTGTCCATCATCACTACAATGCTGTCCTGAACGGCTTCTTTGATGAGGGGCAGAACGGTCAGTGGAGAAACCGCACCGTCGAGTTGTCGACCACCGTGATTCGATACGATTATCCCGTCGACACCCGACAGTGCCGCTCTTTTGGCATCATCCGGGTGAAGGATGCCTTTGAGGACTAACCTTCCTTTCCATCGGCGCCTTATACGCTCGATGTTGTCCCAGCAAAGGTGATCACGCCCGGTTGTATCGCGGACCGCCGATGCTGACAACATTGGCGCTCCGCGCGTCGAGAAGGAGTTTTCGAAGTGAGGCATCCCATGCCGTAGCATGGTCTGAAGGAAAGTCCCGAACAGCCAGCGTGGATGAGTGATGCCATCAAACGCCAAACGCATGCTAGGGCGCAACGGCAATGAAAATCCGGTGCGAATGTTATTCTCCCGGTTCGCCCACACGGGAATGTCAACGGTGATCACGAGTGTTGAGAATTTCGCGCTCTCAACGCGGTCAATCAGTGCATCGATACCCCCGCTGTCACCGGGAAGATAGGCTTGAAACCAAGTCGAGGGCGCGGCATCATGAACCTCCTCCATTCGAATGAGAGAAGATCCGCTCATGATGGCCGGGATGTTCAACTTTTGAGCCGCGCTTGCGAGAACGATGTCACCACGATAGGCCGAGATCGCACTAATGCCAACAGGAGCGATTCCAAAAGGGCACGAGTACTTGTGACCGAACAGATCCGTACTTTGTGACCGCCGCGACACATTGATCATCACTTTCGGGCAAAACTCATGGCGTGCGAAAGCGAGACGGTTTGCGGTAAGTGACGTGGAGTCCTCCGCCGCACCTGCAATGTATCCAAAGAGCGGCCGCGGGAGAAGCGATCGTGCTTCGTTTTCGAAGTCGTTTAATGATAGAACCCTGCGGAGACGTTTGGGAAGGTCGGCTCGTACCTCATAGGCCGCTTTTGCGAGCGCTTTTGCATCTGCAGCCTCGTGAGGGTTGGTAGATTTAACAGTACTCTTCATGGGGGATCCTGCCGAAAATACGCGGCGACGCGCAAGCGTCGTCGCAGCAAAGCTGAAGTATTAAGAGACCAGCATTCCGCGTATCCGCATGAGTTCACGGTGAAGGGATTCATTACGCTCAAACGGTGCACGACCGTGCAGATAAAAATAGTTGTTCAAAACGACAAGTTCACCGACGGGCAAAGCGACCTCCTTTGTTCCCCCGGAGGCTTCCATCGAGTTAGACAGTTCGCGCAGGAAGAGGGCTTCTTCGAGATTCGTCGGCTGCACAAACTGATCGATGAAGGACATTGAAAGACCAAATTCTCCATGGAAGAAAAGAGGACGCTCGATAACTTCGGTTACATTTTTCGACCCAGGAGATTTGTAGAGAAACGGCTTGGAGCCGAGGCGATGATAGGAAAACTGATCAACCTCATTCCAGTCGTCGAGATGCAGGAAGCGTGATTCCCCACCGACCGCGTTTTTTTCTTCAAACTTCATCATCAGCAGCCAGTCAGTGGCGTCTGAAACAAAGGTCCCGTCGGTATGCAGAGTGAAGAGACGGTATGCCTGCCGGAGGTACGAGTCGCTATCGTCGGTATGTTTGACGAGGAAGCGGGCGTAATAATTTCCCGACATCGCATCGTGATTAGCCGGTCCCAAAAGGTGCCCGATGGCCGAGCCAAACCGGACGAAATCATCAGGGTCTTCTGTCAAATTCTTCAGTCCGACGGTGAATCCTCCGAACCGTCGATCACGGACAAGAGTGAGAAGTGTTGATGCGAAGGTCTCGCCTGCATGTCTAGCGAGAAGCCCTCCCAGGTAAAACCGCATGAAGGGAACGTATTCGAGGTTCTGAACTTCGACGTGCCGGGCTTCGTCCAGAAAGAGGCGAAGTGCCTTATCGTCGATATCGATCACCTTGATACGATGATGTGTCTCGTGCCGACGAACTTCGAAGTTGTCGATTGTGGTCGCGAAGGCTGTTGCGGAAAGAGGAGCGTTCATGGTGGCACCCAGCGTCTGGAAAGACTCATTGGACACCAATAGTTTGATATGATAAAGATTCCAAAACCGAAGTTTTAATGCATCGGGGTGATTAAATGCCTGACACGCGTCAGCTTCGATACTTTGTTGCGCTGGCGGATCATTTGCACTTTGCCAAGGCCGCGGACGAACTGGGCATTGCGCAGTCGGCGCTCAGCGTGCAAGTCCTGAAACTTGAAAAGGAAGTCGGGGCGCGGCTGCTGAATCGCAATAAGCGGCAGCCGGTGTCTTTGACCGAAGTGGGGCGCATGGTGTACGAAGAAGCCACGGCCGCGTTGCAACATGTCACGCGGGTGGGTCAGGTCGGCCGCCTTGCGGCGCGTGGTCAGTTAGGTTTCGTCAGGGTAGGTTCGGTCGCGTCCGGCGTAAGTAGTGGTCTGGTCAACGGGATGCTGAAGGATTTTCGATCGACACATCCAGACGTCGTGGTCGAACTGGTGGGAATGGACACGCCGCGTCAACTAGAGGCACTTGCTGCAGGGGAAATTGACCTAGCGATCCTCAGACCGAGACGCAAATATCCATCCGGCCTGACTGCGACCATCATTCATACTGAGCGACTGGTGGTAGCGATCGCCGAGGATCATCCGTTGAACTCAAAAGTTAAGCTAAATGTCAGTGATCTCGCGAATGAAACTTTCATTACCCCACAATTGAGGGAAGACGAGGGCTTCAGCTTGACATTAGAACGACTTGCCGTTTCCGGTGGGTTTTCAGTGGCGGCCGAGATTCGTGTTCAGGATTTCATCAGTGCGCTCACGATGGCATCCGCTGGATATGGGCTTGTGCTTGTGCCCGAGTCGATGCAATTTCTGATGTCACGCGCTCTGCGATACCGTCCCGTAAGTGGATTGGAAGAGAATGTGTATCTGGCACTTGCAAGACGAAGCCGAGAGTATTCCCCTGCGACCCATGCGCTCCTGGGTTCTGCACTGGCGAACGTCAAAATTAGTGCGAATCGTGCGTAGGGTAGTACCAGCGGTTTCCTTGGCGTGGTTCAAAAATCCAAGTTTTTTGCGTTACAGCCAAGCTGAATCACCTGCCCACAGCTGCAGAATGGGCATGCGAAGCGAAAAGAGGTTTTCTACGACCTCCTTGCATCAGATGTGCTGAGGCTGCACCGGGCCGAGTTCGAGTAGCGTGAACTCCTTGCGGCCCATGGCGGCAAGCAACCGGTTCCACGCTTGCCAGAACGCGACGGAGGTTTCTCGCTTGCGGTGTAAAAGATACAACTGTGGCACGAGATGCTCTGGAATAGCGGTGGCGCGTGCGATGGCATCGAGCTTCTGGTCCAGCACGCCCGAGCGAATCCTCGCGCTGGTTTTGCGAAGCGATGAGCATCGTACCGCTGCGTGATAAGCCTTCAGGTTCACGCTGATGAAGCTCTTCGACGATAAAGTTGAACAAATGTTGCGTTGCTCAACTGCGTTGATGGTGTCATTCTCTGTACCGTGGGTCGGTGTCAGCCGAGCAAATGTGGGAAAGCCTGCTTGCCCCGCAGACAGCGCGGATCGCCGCACCGTCGGATGCATGCAGGCAGTTACCACAACTTCGGCTCAAGCCGGAGTCGTCGATCAGGCGATCACCGGGTGATGCTCTAGTCCAGTTGCGCGCCGTCGCGATTGAGCAAAAGGCGCACATCAGCACCATCGATCAGTCTCGGACTGATACGTTCCCTTACAGCCAGCGAAGCGGCGTGACAAATCGCGTGTCCGTAGGGAAAACGGATCTTTGCGGAAAAGTGTGACGGTTTTCCATGATGAAAACGTCGGAGAGCCAATCGGGGCAGGGGTTTGCGCGTCTTGATGGCCTCGCGAAATCGGGCATGATTTCGCGATGGCTACTTCACGCACGTCAAGCGTCTTTCCGACGCATACCGGTTCGACGGATTCCGTCCTTGCGAAGCGCTGCGCGGCGTCTTCGGTGATCGCATGGCACGCATCAGCGACCTCGTCTAGAAGCTACAAGCTGCGCAACAAAGCCTGCAGTTACCTTCAGCTCTTGCCACGCTGGAACGATCCGGCCTGAGGGTTCGAGTACGTGCGCACAGATTCCGTTCATTCCGCGGGGTGCCCGAGAACCCCACGGTAGAACGCGTATTCTGCCTGGAGTGCGTGCGCGAGATTCACTTCCTTTCGAAAACCGTGGCGCTCATCGACATAATAGTGCGCCTGGACGGTCACACAGTTTGCCTTTAACGCAGCCACCACGCTGCGTGTCTGGTCGGTCGTAACGACGGCATCGAGTTCGCCCCGGAAGAAGATCACCTGCACCTCGATCCGATGCGCGTGCAGCAGTGGCGTGCGCGCCAGATAGCGCTCGCGGTCAGCAACCGCATCGCCGATCAGCCAGGCCAGATAATCGGCCTCGAACTTGTGCGTGCGACGGCCGAGCGTGAGTGGATCGCTGACGCCGTACAGGCCACCCCCCGCCGCAGAACACTCTGCGAAACGCGAGCGCACAAAGCGCAGTGTAGCCACCCGCGCTACTGCCGCGGATGAACGCACGCGCGCGGTCAATGCGCTGCCGCGCGGCGAGATGGGCGACGGACTCGCACGCGTCGTCGACCTCGGTTATGCCCCAGTTCCGCCGGAGCGACTCCTGAAAGCCGCGGCCATATCCGGTGCTCCCGCGATAGTTCAGATTGACGACTGCGAACCCTCGTTGCGTCCAGTACGGAATGCGGGAGTCGAACACCGGATAGCAGGTGGGAGGTAGGGCGGCCGTGAATGAAGACGATGACTGGCGGCAACCTTTGGGCAAACTCCGGCGCGTAGAAGTACGCATGCGCCTCACTGCTGCCACTCGGAAACCGCAGGACTTCTGGCTGCGGAATGCGTTCTTCGGGCATCATCGGCGAGACTTCGGCTAGCACTTTCACTTGATGTCCTCGGCGTTCGATTGCAAGCACGGCGGCGGGGGCAAGTAGGCGAAGCAGCGATGCAGTAGAACCACTCCTTGTCGGCGGCGAGACTGCGGAAGCGGCTAAATTTCGCGGCAAGTGTAAACACGGCCGTGCACGCTGAAGCCATTGCGTGTGACGCAGCGCGGCGGGGAGCCCTGTTGCCATTGCCAAACATGGCACGCGGTATCATTCGGATCGTATGTACTCCAGAACACGCCGCTCGACCACGCCACGAGTTCCACGAAATTTTTTCGTGCCGCGACCGCCTGTTCGGCCGACACGAAGTCAGGACTTGTCGAGCTTGCGCGAGTTTCGGTCATTGCGAAAGATCAGCCGGTTTATTGGTTGGACAGGCTTTGAAGACTCGTTGCGGACTTGCACTATGATACGGTGCTCAGGCGACTTCCCGCATACGGGGTCAGCGTTGGCTGCGTCGCCAGTCAGCATGAAGGCTTGGCAGCGACAGCCGCCGAAGTCCTTTTCCTTTTCCTCGCAGGAACGGCATGGCTCAGGCATCCACCTGTCGCCGCGAAAGCGGTTAAAGCCGAACGAGTCGTACCAAATGTGGCGCAAATCGTGAACGCGCACGTTCGGAAACTCGATCGGCAACTGCCGAGCGCTGTGGCACGGCAATGCGGTGCCGTCGGGCGTGACGAGGAGAAAGATAGCGCCCCAACCGGCCATGCATGGCTTAGGGCGTTCCTCGTAGTAATCAGGCGTCACGAAAATGAGCTTGCACGGACTGCCGATCGCCTCCATCTTCGTTCGGTACTCGTTGGTGATGCGCTCAGCCTTTTCGAGCTGAGCGCGTGTGGGCAGCAGTAGCGCACTGTTGAGTTTGGCCCAACCATAGAACTGGCATGTGGCGAGTTCGACGAAATCCGCCTCGAGCGCGATGCACATCTCGATAATGCGGCCGACGTCATCGATGTTGTAACGGTGCATGACGAAGTTCAGCACCATCGGATAACCGTGCGCCTTCACTGCCCGTGCCATCGCGAGCTTATGAGCGTACGCTTTGCCCGAACCCGCGAGCATGTTATTCATATCTTCGTCGCTCGCTTGGAAGCTGATCTGTATGTGATCAAGTCCGGCGTGCTGGAGATCGGCGACCTTCTGCTCGGTCAGGCCGATGCCTGACGTAATCAGGTTCGTGTAGTAGCCGAGCCTGCGCGCCTCACCGATCAATTGCGCGATATCGCTGCGCACAAGTGGTTCGCCGCCCGAAAAGCCAATCTGCGCCGCTCCCATCGCACGCGCCTCGGTCATCACGCGAATCCATTGCTCCGTGGTAAGTTCCTCGCCTTGTCGCGCAAAATCGATGGGATTTGAGCAGTACGGACACTGAAGCGGGCAGCGGTACGTGAGTTCTGCGAGGAGCCAGAGCGGCAGCCCGATCTTGGTTTTATCGGCCGCCCCTGTGGATGCATGCAAGTCGGTGTGCGTGGTGTGATCGTCAGACAAGATCGATCCAGTGCTTGTCGCGCGCGACCAACATGAACTGTTCAACATCCTCGCCAAGCTCCAGCGCGCCGGGATACTGTATGCTCAGATGGTCGATGATGGCGGCTATGCTGCGCGCACCGTCGATTAGTCCACCAATCGCGCCTGCGCTTTCATTCAGCTTGATCATGCCCTCGGGATAGAGCACCACGTAGGCATTCTGGGCGATTTCAAACTGAAAGCGGTAGCCCCGCCGCCAAGCTGGCGTTAATTTGCGGTGAAACGTCACAGTGCAATTCCTTTGTGCCAGGCACGTTTGTCTGTCACCGTATGATAAGGTGGGCGGCCGAGTTCGTAGGCCATCGACATCGCGTCGAGCATGGTCCAGAGAATGTCGAGTTTGAACTGAAGGATTTCGAGCATGCGCTGCTGGCTTTCAAAGGTCGTGTAATGCTGCAGCGTGATTTGCAGGCCGTGCTCGACGTCGCGCCGCGCCTGGCTCAGTCGCGAGCGGAAATATTCGTAGCCGCGTGGATCGATCCACGGGTAGTGCTGGGGCCAGGTGTCGAGGCGCGACTGGTGAATCTGCGGTGCAAACAGTTCCGTGAGCGAACTGCTGGCCGCTTCGTGCCAGTTCGCACGCCGTGCGAAGTTGACATAGGCGTCCACCGCGAAGCGCACGCCGGGCAACACCAGCTCCTGCGCGCGCAACTGGTCGGGATCGAGCCCGACGGCCTTCCCCAGATGGAGCCATGCCTCGATACCGCCATCTTCGCCCGGCGCGCCGTCGTGGTCGAGTAGACGCTGGATCCACAACCGGCGCACTTCGCGGTCGGGACAATTGGCGAGAATCGCCGCGTCTTTCGCAGGAATATTGACCTGATAGTAGAAGCGGTTCGCCACCCACCCTTGGATTTGCTCCCGGGTCGCGCGACCTTCGTACAT
This sequence comes from Paraburkholderia sprentiae WSM5005, assembly GCF_001865575.2. Lineage (NCBI taxonomy): Bacteria > Pseudomonadati > Pseudomonadota > Betaproteobacteria > Burkholderiales > Burkholderiaceae > Paraburkholderia > Paraburkholderia sprentiae. Next base: position 402,977 of record NZ_CP017565.2, on the reverse strand, counting down.
GGCCACGTGATAAGGATGGTGAATGTGATAGTAAGTGCCTTTCGCGCGCAGGGCCCGTTCGAACTGTTCGGTTGTGAGGGCGGATTTTGTCATGAATCTCTCCTGTGGCTTTGCGACAGAATTGCGGCAGCCTGGTAACACGCCGCACGCGTGTGCAGCAAATATCTATAGCACGATGCTCATGCCGTCGAAAGCGACTTCCACGTTGCGTCGTACGAGTTCCGCGCGCTCGGGCGAGTCTTCGTCAAGAATCGGATTCGTGTTGTTGATGTGCGTGAGAACCTTGCGCACGTGTGGAAACTGATCGAGCACCTCAAGCATGCCACCGGCGCCGATTTGCGCGAGATGTCCCATCTCGCGGCCCGTGCGTGCGCCCACGCCGCAGCCCCGCATTTCGTCGTCGGTCCAGAGCGTGCCATCGATCAGCAGGCAATCGGTACCACGCATGCGGCCGAGCAGGGCGTCGTCCACCTCGCCAAGTCCGGGCGCATAGAACAGCTTGCCGCCTGTGCGCAAGTCCTCGATCACGAGGCCGATGTTGTCGCCCGGATGCGGGTCGTTGCGATGCGGCGAAAACGGCGGGGCCGCACTGCGTAGCGCAAACGGCATGAAGCGCAGGTTGGGGCATACGGGAACGACGAATGCCGTGCCCGAGACGATCGGGTTCCAGCATAGGCCGCCGTTCCAGTGCGAGAGCATTGGAAAGAGCGGAAAACCAGTGCTCAGATCCTCGTGAACGGTGTCAGTGCACCAGACCTCATGTGGGCAGCCTTCACGCAGGCTTAGCAGGCCGGTCGTATGATCGACCTGGCTGTCCATCAGCACGATAGCGCCGATGCCTGTATCGCGCGGCGCGCGGCCCGGCTGCATCGGCGGGAAGCCTGACAGCTGTGCACGGATGTCTGGCGATGCATTGCACAGTACCCATTCCACGCCTTCGTCCGAAATAGCGATCGACGACTGGGTACGCGCAGAGGCGCGTATGCGGCCTTCACGAAAGCCCGCGCAATTCACGCAATTGCAGTTCCATTGAGGAAAGCCGCCGCCTGCCGCGGAGCCGAGAATTTGAATATGCATGCTTGCCCAGAAACTGCGCACTGCGTGAATCAGAGGAAAGCCCCGGCATAGCGGGGCTCTCGCAACCTTCGATGCTACGGATCAACGGTTCGAAATGTACATCGTGACTTCAAAGCCGAGACGCAGATCGGTAAATGCGGGCTTGGTCCACATGGTTGAACTCCTCTAAGTAGATGGAAGGAACGGAAGTACCGTGCAATGCACGAACGACAGACAACAAAAAAGCAAACACGAAGCACATCGTGCAGCCGTTGGACGTGGTCCGGACAACGCTCAGCATGCACAATTCGCCCCGACTCGACAGTACCACATCTAAAAACGCTCGAGTCATATAGTTAGTATTCCTGATACTAAGTTTTTAATTCCCTTTCTTACGGCGTCCGCAGCACGCTTCGTGGGGAAACAGAATCAGATTTCCGCCCGCGCCCAAGAGGGCCGCGGTCGGCGTCGCGCGATCCGGGCGTTGAGAAACCTCGAACGCTGCGGCACCCACTCTCTGCTTCATCACCATCCCGTCGAGCCCGACGCCCATTAGTTCATTACCGTTTACAACGAGATCTGTAATCGAGCTTTTCGTGCCTGTGGTCACGGGCGACCACGTCGTCCCGCCATCGGTGCTTTCGAACAGGCTGCCGAGTGGTCCGCCGACGACGATACGTCCATCCGGCATCGCCACGCCGGCCGACAGAGTGCCTTTGCCGCCTGTCGCCAGATATGTCCAGTTGGCGCCGCTATCTGTCGACTTGAGCACCATCCCCTGCTCCGAGTGAAAACACAGCGCTCCTTGGCGATCCGCAAAAATGTGATACAGATTGCGATCCGCACGAGTGCTGCCTGGCGGTTTCGGCACGGTCACCTTTGTCCACGTCGCCCCCCGTCATGCGTTGCGAGCATCAGCGACCACAGGCCCACCGTGATCCCGTCCTTCTCGTTCGTGAAGTGCACCGGAAACAGCGGCTGGCCCACCGAAATGTCCATGCGCTGCTTCTGCCAGGTCTCACCGCCGTCGCTAGTCGCGAGAATCACGCCCCACTGCCCCACTGCCCAACTGCGCAGCCATGCTGCGCGTCAACAAACGTGACGGCGGACACGGAATTGCCTCAAATCACCCACAGATTCCGCCGACGATCCTTTGTTTTGATGCCACCTTGGCACTTTCTCTACGAGAATGCCGGTCGCACTTTTTCGTGAAGAAGGCGGAGTTGACCCGCCGCATCCGGGATACCATCCACATCGAAGCCGGTCATGTTCTTGACGCTGCTGGCATCAATAATGTCGATGCAGATGTGGTTATAGCCTTCCTCCTCTACCACGCGCAATTGATTGACCACTTCGTCCGGCGTTCCGGTGGCGAGAATCTGCGAATCCGCGATATCGTTCGGGGTCATCTCGATCGCGGCCTTGACGTCGCCGCGGTGGAACGCCTCCCGGATCGGAATAAGCCGCTGGGGGTCGATGCCATGTTTTATCGCGGCCTCGTCGCCGAGGGCGGGAAGATAGAATGCGCCGATTTTGCGCGCGGCATTTCTCGCTGCGTCGCCGTCGGTTCCGATGGTGCCAATGATGCCTGCACCGAGACTCAGACTTTTCCAGTCGCGGCCGGCATTCGCGGCGCCGATCTTGAAGTGGTCGGCGGCGTAGCGCAGCGCTTCGCGGGAATAGAGAATGCCGGTCATCAGCCCATGTGAGATCTCGGCAGCGACTTCGAAGGTCTTGGGACCCTTAATACCGCCCATCGTCAGCGGAATTTGATCTTGAATCTTGTGAGCTGAAGTCGAGATCCCGGTGTACTTATAGTATTTCCCCTCGAACGTAATTTCCGAAGTATCCAGAAACTGGCGAAGCACTTTCTGGGCCTCGCGAAGCCTACCGATCGGCTTGAGTTGCTCCATATCGACACCGAATTGCTTCAGCATCGGCACGCTGCCGATCGAATAGAGGGCTTCGGCGCGCCCATTCGACACCATGTCGACAGTGAGCAACCGCTGCGCCAGATAGACAGGATCCTGCACCACGACATTGGTGACAGCCACGAGCCGTATATTTTTTGTCCGGACGGCAGCTTGAGCCATCACGTTCCAAATATCGTAATGATAGATCTCATCGTTGAAGTAATAGGCGTGAAAGCCTAGCTGATCAGCTAGTTCGATCAGTTCGAGTTGCTTTTCGATAGGATGCGAACCTGGCAGTTGTACGCTCCAGAGCATGGGAGTCTCCTGTTTCGTCAGAACGTTTGAATGTGAACGCCCGGGGTTACTTTTTTTGCTGTGCTTGCTGTGCTTGCTGTGCTTGCTGTGCTTGCTGTGCTTGCTGTGCTTCGTAGCCGTTCCATGCCTGATCAGTGAGATAGGCTTGAAGGGCTATGATGTCCTTATCGGTGATGTTTTTGAATGCAGGCATTCCGGCCTGCTTGAAGGCGCCGTCGAAAATGAGGCGCATGGCTCCGTACGTGTCGCGGCTTGAGGCGCGCAGATCGGGGATGTCACGCCCTGCCTGCATCGCATAGACGCCATGGCAAAGATCACAGGTATTGGCCTGAAACACTTGCTTGCCCAGCGCGACCAGATCTGCGGGTTGGCGTGGCCTCCACGGCTTGGGTAGGACGACAGCTCCATATCCCTCCTTGGGAATGACCTTCGCCGTACCTCCGAGGCGGAAGGCGAGTAGACGGGGGGGGCCTTCCGAATTCGGCGTAGTGTTGAAAGCACCCGCCGAGTGAGTCTGAGCCGAGGCGCCGTTATCACCGCTGGCAACGAAAATATATTCGACACCGTCGATCATCGCGGTCGACGGCGCGCCCATGATTGCGCCGTCGCCTTGGAACGACCAGAGCTTGCGACCCGTTGCGGAGTCGAGGGCCTCGAAGGCACCTTCGGTGGTTCCCTCGAATACCAGGTCGCCGGCGGTTGCGAGAACGCCACCATTGTGACTCGAGGTCCTGGAGACGCGCCATTTCTCCTTTTGCGTGAGCGGATCCCAAGCAAGCAGGAAACCTTCGGCCTTGACCTTCGCATCCTTGCGGAACGGGTAATACCAATCGAGGCTACCGTCCTTTGTATATAGCGTAGCCATGTTTCTGGCGGGAATATAAACCAGTCGAGTGCGTGGATCGTAGCCCAAGGGCTCCCAGGTATGGGCGCCATTGGTCCCAGGGACCTGGAGCGTATCCTGACCGGGGCGGTTCCACCATTCGGCGTCGGGATTGGGAGTCGGGCGACCGGTCTCCGGGTCGATCCCTTTGGTCCAGTTCTGCGCGGCAATCTGGCCGGCTGAAATGAATTTTCCGGTTTTTGCATCAAGCACGTAGAAGAAGCCATTCTTCGGTGCCTGCATCACGACGCGCGTCATCGTTCCGTTGATCGGCAACTCAGCGATCTGAATCGTCGCTACCGCCGAAAGCTCCCATGCGTCATGAGGCACGGTGGTGTAATGCCATACATATTTTCCGGTCCGCGCATCTAACGCGACGATCGCGCTAGAGAACAATTCGTCACCGGCATTCTTACCGCGCTGGAGAGGGTTGTAAGGAAGTGGGCCGTTGGTTCCAAAATACAACAGCCCCAACTTGGGATCGTAGGTAAAGCCATTCCACGCTTGCGCGCCGCCTGTCGAGGACGGCCAGTAGTCCTTACCCCAAGTTTTGGCCTCCATCTTCACGGTGTCGTTTTCCGGCTTGGTTGGATCGCCCGGGCGTGCGTAGAAACGCCATAGGAATTTTCCGGTCTTTGCGTCGAAGGCGTTAACAGTCCCCCGCGAAGTATTGAGGTCCGCATTGGCATTGCCGATGAAAACCATGCCGCCGCCGACTTGCGGCGGTCCCGCGATGCCATACGGCTGGGTTGGGTCGCAGGCCTCGGCCATCCAGATTTGCTTGCCGGTGATCCGATCGATTGCGAACAGGCGGCAGTCACCGGCGGCCACGTAAATACGGTCAGCATCGCCGGCTAGGCCGCGATTATGGTGCATCGCCCAGTATGCGACGAAAGACAGCGGCAGGTTGTAGCGGGTTTTCGCATGGAATTGCCACAGCAATTTACCGGTGCGGGCATCGTTGGCATACACGGCTCCGCCCGGCCCGCTCTGATAGACAATGCCACCGATGATGAGGGGAGTGCCGACCAGACCCGAGGGAGAGGGAATGTCGGCGGACCAAGCAAGTCCAAGTTGGGAGACAGTTTGGTGGTTGATCTGTGTTTGCGCCGTGTAATGCCAGCTTTCCGGGTTCCCATCGGCAAACGGCCAGTCCTCATTTTGCGTCGATTTCGAATCGGGAGAAGTCAGGGCCCAAAGCGCGCCAGAACTCACACTCAGGAGGACTGTCAGCGCCAAGAGAGAAACCTTTAGTAAGTGCTTCGGTCGAACAGATGTCATTAGGAATCCAAGTGAATGTTCTAATGTTGCTGAACAATGAAGCCACAGCATTGTTTGAAAAACACGTATGGTCGATGCATATCGAACATCTTGGGAACGCCCGCTTTGTATATGCGCGCGCAGTGTTTTTATTTGAAATGGCCGGTAATGGTGATCCCGGCGCCGTCGATGTTGTAGGTTTTGTTCAGGAAAATCAGAACCGATGTCAAGGCTTCGGCCGCCGCCGAGTTGGCTAGGGCACCCGCGTGAATCCCGCGAAGCCCCATAGTTTCGGCGAGTTCGACCGCCTTCTCTCTAGCAGCCTTATCGTCCCCGAAGACTAGGACATCGCAGCCGACGTCGATGTCTTGAGCAAGCTTATGGGCGGCCACATTGTGGAACGCGGAAACGACGGTCACATCGTCGCCAAGCAACGTGGCTGCACGTACGGCGGCGCTGCCTTCCGGCGGGAGCTGTGCGCGCATCACCTTGGGAGGGACAAGCGGAACAGTCGTGTCGATTACGATCTTGCCACGCACATGTGCCTTGATTTCCTCCAACATCGACGACTGTGCAGCGAAGGGCACGGTCACGAGAACCACATCGGCGGCGGCAGCAGCATCAGCATTCGTCATCCCTTTGAGGCCGTGGCCGAGTTCGGCAGCTTTTGCTTGCGCTGCCTCGGCTGTGCGGGAGCCGATAGTGACATCCCGTCCTCCTCGGGCCAAGCGCCAAGCAATCGCCGCGCCAAGATGGCCGGTGCCACCCACAATCGCAACCTTTTCAGGGGACGTCATTTTCTAATCCTTTCTATTGGAACCTGCTGTGCGATCAGTGTCAGCGGATCGAGGGCGCGGTTTCGTCCGTTTACTTACCGGTGTATTAGGCGGGTCATGTGTTTAGGCGCGGTCTAACGCGCCATCATGCTCGATGATTTGATAGAAGGTCGTTCGCTGCGCAGCCGGTCGCGCGATCTTTGCCGCAATGGCTTCCATATCATCGGGTGCCAGCATCTGGCCGTTCTGGCCGCCCGCGGCGCGGGTGATAGATTCGTCCATCAGCACGCCGCCCATATCGTTGGCGCCGGCATTCAGAATCGCAGCGGCCCCTGCCGCTCCCATCTTCACCCAGCTCACCTGGATGTTGTGGATGGATAAGCCCAAGACGATTCGACTGATGGCGTGCATCAACACGGCCTCGCGATAGCTCGGGCCGGATCGCGCCTGACCTTTCCGTGCCATTGGAGATTCCATATGAACGAAGGGCAGCGGCACGAATTCGGTGAATCCGCCGGTTTCTTCCTGCAAGGAGCGGATGAGCTCGAGATGCCTGGCCCAGTGCGCGTAAGTGTCGACATGGCCGAACATGATTGTTGCTGTGGAGCGTAGGCCGACAGCATGGGCCGTACGCATCACCTCGAGCCATTCCTCCGCGCTGAGCTTGTCCGGGCAGATTTTCGCGCGAACATCCGGATGGAGAATTTCGGCCGCCGTTCCGGGGAGAGAGGCAAGACCAGCGTCTTTCAGGCGGCCGAGATAATCGCGGAGACTTAGGCCCAGTGTCTGGGCGCCGTGCGTCACTTCCAGGGGTGAGAACGCATGAATGTGGATGCTGGGTGCTGCCTTGCGGATCGCAGCCAGGATGTCCAGATAGGTCTGGCCGGTGAAATCCGGGTGGATGCCGCCCTGACAGCAAACCTCGGTAGCGCCGCGATCCACAGCTTCGGCCGCTCGTCGGGCAATTTCCTCCAGGTCCAGTCGGTAGGCCGGTCCTCGCAATGCGCGCGTGCTGCCTTTGGCGAAGGCGCAAAACCCGCACTTATAAAGGCACATATTGGTGTAGTTAATATTGCGGTTGACCACGAATGTGATCGTTTCTCCGACATCACGTTGTCTCAAGCGGTCGGCCAAACTCACCAGCGCTTGCAAGTCGTCACCGTCAGCCTCGAAAAGTACCGCGATTTCGGCTTCGTCCAATCGTTGCCCGCCCATGGCTTTCATGATGATTGGCTGAAGTGCTGGCGTACCTGCACCCGCAGGCAGCTCCGGTAGTGCGTCACCTCGCCCGGGAGCCCAGCCATCGGTGATCGGAAGACCCCTTGCATCTATGGCTCGAAGAACGCGAGGCCTGACAGCAGGATCGGTCCACTTATCGGCGTTGCGGGCATAGGCCGGGCCAATGGCGAGACGTTGGATAAGGGATCGCCCGGCGACGGTAGTGGCTTGCTCGAGAATTTCAAGATGCGGCCAGGGCGCCTCAGGATTCACATGGTCCGGAGTGACCGGCGAAACACCTCCCCAGTCATTGACACCAGCGCGAAGTAGCGCAGCCAATTCTTCGCGGCGACGCAGATTCGGAGGTGCCTGGATCGACATCTCCGCGCCCAAGATCAGTCGCGCGGCGGCTATCGTCCAGAGATGCTCATCGAGGGAGGGCTCCGGACGACCGGCCATGACCGTACCAGGTTTGGCCCGGAAGTTCTGAATGATGACTTCCTGAATATGGCCGTATTGCGCATGCAGGGCCCGAATTGCGAGCAATGATTCGATTCGCTCGAGCCGTGTTTCACCGATGCCGATCAGTAGCCCGGTAGTGAACGGAACGGAGGCTTTGCCAGCCTCGGCGATTGACGCAATTCTTCGTGCCGGTTCCTTGTCTGGACTGCCGTAATGTGGTCCGCCTTTGAGGCAGAGGCGTTCGGACGCGCTTTCCAGCATGATGCCCATGGAAGCGGAATGCGGTCGCAGTGCCCGATAGTCCTCTGCACCCATAAGGCCGGGATTGAGGTGGGGAAGCAGCCCGGTTTCAATCATCACCAGCCGCGCCACTTCGGCGAGGTAAGACAGGGTCGTCGGATGGCCGAGTTCATCCAGTTCCGCGCGGGCGGCGGGATAGCGGGCCTCTGGATTGTCACCAAGTGTGAACAGGGCCTCGCGGCAGCCCGTCTCGACGCCAGCCCTGGCAATCTGAAGGATTTCGTCGCGGCTTAGATAGGCACGACGCGCTTTGCCCGGCGTTTCAGCGAAGGTGCAATAGTGGCAGACGTCTCGACACAGCTTCGTCAGAGGAATGAAAACCTTGCGCGAATAAGTGACGCGGGCGCCATGACCCGCGAGCGTCAAAGATTCCGCAGCGTCGAACAGCTCGAGGCGCGGTCTTTGGTTCAACTGTCGGGCGATGGCTTGCGGGTCGTCAAAACTTGACAGGATCATAAACTACACCTTATCAAACTACTTGGGCATTGCGGTTTGGTGGGTGCGGGTTGACGTCTCGGTCGCAGAAAAGCCAACTCTTGCCATGAATTCGACATTTTCAAAATATGCTAAATTATTGTGAATTCTCGTCACATATGAAAATGCGAAACCTCACTTGCATTGCCGGTGAATCAACGGCGCGCGCTGATTAGGCACAATCAATCCTGATCGGTGGGTCGGGGCCGATTCTGCGGTAATGTTTGGTTGGGGAGACGGGGGCTTCAAAGGAATGATTCAAATCTTACCGCTGACTGGGATCAGCGAAGTACTGCCTGGGGATGAACTCATCGCTCTGTTGCGCGAGGCACTTCAACGTCAAGCCGTGGACATCCGCGAGGATGATATTCTGGTGGTGACCCAGAAGATCGTATCGAAAGCCGAGGGCAGATTTGTCGATCTCGGGACGGTGACACCATGCGCGGAAGCGGTCCGGCTCGCGGAGACAACGCAAAAAGATCCGCGTCTGGTTCAGGTGGTATTGGATGAATCTGAAAGCATTGTCCGGGCGGCACCCGGGGTGCTGATCGCGAGGCATCGCTTGGGGCATGTCATGGCAAATGCGGGTGTCGACCAGTCCAATGTAGGTCCCGAGAAGAGCGAGTATGCGCTGTTGCTGCCGATAAATCCGGACGGGACGGCAGCCCGATTGAGTTCCGCGCTAGGCATCCCAGTTGTCATTTCTGATAGTTTCGGCCGCCCGTGGAGAGTTGGGGTCACTTCGGTTGCGATTGGCGCTGCGGGTTTGCCGGCGCTGCAGGACAGGCGCGGCGAAGTCGATCGCGATGGTCGTGTGCTGAAGGTGACGCAGGTTGCCGTCGGCGACCTACTTGCCACGGCTGCCAGTCTCGCGACCGGTGAGGGCGCGGAGGGCATTCCCGCCGCGCTTGTGAGGGGTTGCCGTTTCGTGGGCGAAGCGCGACCTGCCGCGCACCTGGTACGCCCTGCTGATCAGGATCTATTCCGATGAGCCGCGCCGGTCGCAGGATCACATGCATCACAGGTGGTGTCGGTGGCGCCAAGCTGGTGTTGGGGCTTCAGCAGGTGCTGCCGCCTGGAAACATCACCGCGATTGTAAATACGGGCGATGATTTCCGTCATTTGGGATTCTGGGTTTCGCCGGACATCGATACCCTGCTTTACACGCTTTCCGGTAAATCCAATGTTGCGCAGGGTTGGGGGCGAGAGGGCGAGAGCTGGGCATTTATGGCGGCGCTACGGGAGTTGGGTGGAGAGGACTGGTTTCAACTGGGCGATGGCGATCTCGCACTTCATGTATTGCGGAGTTTGGCGCTTGCAAGCGGGAAGACACTGTCTGCCGTCACGGGAGGCTTTGCGCGACGCTGGGGCATTGGCGTGACCGTTTTGCCAATGAGCGATGACTCGATCGCCACGGTGGTCAATACGGAGGAGGGAGAACTGCCATTCCAGCGCTATTTTGTCGAACGTCGTTGTGAACCGCGGGTAAGCGCGATCCGTTTCGATGGTGCATCACGTGCAAGCCCGGCTCCCGGCGTGGTGGAGGCAATCCGGGGCGCGGACATGGTGTTGATCGCGCCATCGAACCCGTTTCTCAGCGTCGATCCGATCTTGGCGATCCCCGCCATTCGCACAGCGCTCGAAGGGAGGTCAGCGCCAGTTGTCGCGGTGTCTCCATTGGTGGGCGGTCGGGCTGTGAAAGGACCGACGGCGAAGCTGATGGAAGAGCTGGGTATCTCCGTCCACAATGACAGCATCGCAGCGCACTACGAAGGACTTGTCGACGGATTGCTGATCGATTCCGGCGATGGGTGCAACGATGAAGCGATCAGAATCGCGCGAACATCGACTCTGATGAATAGCATGGCAGACAAGGCCAGGGTGGCACGGGCTGCGATGCAATTAGCCGAGGAACTCGCGACATGATAGCCTGGACCGCTGTTATGCCATTCAAGGCGGGAGCGGATCGCAAGACGCGTCTGGCTCAGTTGCTTTCCCCGGCTGAACGTTTGGCACTTAGCGACGAGTTGGCGGCTCATGTGACGCATTGCCTCGGCGCGGTACAGGCCGTCACACAGCGACTGATCCTTTCCCCTGTTGAAATCGAAGGCTACGACGCTGTATGGGCGAAAGACGAGGGGCGCGGACTAAACAAGGAGCTTGATGTTCTGTGGGCGACGAAGCCGACTTGCCCCCTGCTTGTCGTGCACGGGGACCTCCCTTTCCTGACCGCCAAGGATGTGATCGCGCTCATCGAGGCCGCGGAACTGCAGGGATCCGCCATTGCCCCTGACAGGCATCGCACAGGTACTAATGCGCTGGCGCTTATGTCGCGCAAAGACTTTGCGTTCGCATTCGGGCCAGATAGCTTTCGGCGCCATATGGAGGCCTTAGGTAATAACGCTGCGGTTATTGTGAGCGATGGCTTGGGCTTCGATCTCGATACGCCTGATGACTTCCACGATGCCAGGTTACACATGAATATCGCGACGTATGGGTCTCGACCGTGATGGCGTGATTTTTCCTTTCGGTGTTTGCTGGTCGCGCCCCGAAATTTGCCAATTCCGTTTGCAGGGACTATTTCCGAGAGTCAAGATGGGTTGATGTTGGTCAATGCGATCAGCCAATGTGTCGTGTAAACACTGCCGGCGGCGCCGTTGATTGCCGACGGCAGTAGACTGTTTCATGACTTCGCATGCTGTTAAGATTGTCGGCTGACACCCCAAACCCGGTACTCATGCTGCGCGGCTCGACCTTGCGTTGAGATCGAGCAGTCCCTCACGTTTCAAAGTCTCTTGTTTTCGCAGCGTAGGTGAATTTTACCTGTGTGATTCACCGACATCGTTTCAACCAAAATGGGGCGATGGACCGCGAAATTGCTGCGCGATTGCGTTGGGTGCGCATGTATCAAGAAACGGGCAACGCCGGTCTTGTATGCGCGCGGTGTGGCGTCTGGCGACCGACACTGCGCAAGTGGTTACGCCGGTACCGGGATGCTGGAGAAGAAGGTCTCCGCTCTCAAAGTCGCCGCCCTCTCCACAGCCCGAACCGGAAAGTCTCTGAGGCTGATCGCGCAACGATTCTTCGGCTGCGTGCTGAGCACAAGGGGCACGTCGGTTCCAGAACGAGTTGCGGCTGCACGAGCAAAGAGAACTGTCCCTCGCGGCTATTCACAAGATTCTGTGCGAAGCCTCTGTGAAGCCGCTGGTTCGTTCCAGGAGGCCGGCACAGCCGAGACGCTATAGCCGTCCGGTTCCGGGGGATCGGGTCCAGATGGACACGATGAACATCGCCCGAGGCGTCTATCAGTACACGGCAATCGACGACTGCTCGCGCTTCCGTGTACTGGCTGTTTACCCGCGCAGAAATGCCCGTAATACGCTGCGCGTTCTCAAATCTGAAGTGCAACACCTTGACTCGTATAAGGTGTTGCGATGGAAAAACGATACCAACAGCTCCAGACTGATCGGGGCGGCGAGTTCTTTGCCGAAACAGTGCAGCCGCGCGTGACGAGCGAGTGCACAACTTTCGACCGATCCCGCCCCGCTTGCCCCAGCTCAATGGCAAGATCGAGCGTTCACAACTCACCGACCTGAACGAGTTTTGGTTTCACCATGCACCGACCGAGAATGAGATCGGCTAGCGAATTGAGGAATGGCAGTTTGATTACAACTGGCGTCGCCCGCACGGTTCACTCGGCGGCAAAGCTCCCATTGATCGCGTTGCCGAGTTGGGCGAAATCACACCCATCGCGGAGGAGTGGAAAGCGCCTACGACAAACTGAAAGAGCGAATCCGGCACCGCGAATGGCGAGTTGACAAGATGCTTGACGAACGTCAACGGCGCATGTCAGAGCTCGTAGGTGCTACCGGAGCTACGAGCTCTGACATGCCAAGGAAACGGTCCTCAAAGAAGTGAAACGATGTCTGCGAATCGCATGTTTTACCGCACGTTTTTCGATCGTGAATACAAACGAACAAGCCAGTTCGAACGAAGCGACTGCGCCATTGCCGCTCCATCAATCGGAGATCTTGCTTCGAAAGCATCCGAGCGCGAGCCACTTCACCATCCGCCGCAGATTCCGTGTGGTTGCCTCCAACTGGAACTCATCATGTGCACCTGTTGGTCCACTGAAGTCATCAGTGATCAAATTTCAGGATGCGTCTGAGATGAGTGACCAGCATGTTCACCGTCTTCCCCTCGCGGCGAGATTGCTTTTAGTCAGGCGTTGTTGCGATGCGTCTGGCCGCGTGGCGAGGCAATCTTCATGGATGTTGCGAGTGACGTGGGGCATTGGCGTGTTTGGACAGCAACGTTTCTTTGTTGAGCAGTTCCTACAGTCGAATTGACATGCCTGGTAGACGATCGTTTCAGCCTTCGTGATGTGTGTATGGCGATCTATAAACGTAAGCGGCTCGGCAGGGCCGGTCCGCGATTCGCGCGCGCGTGGGGCATGATGTGAGAGCGTGGGTAGGTCCGGCGTAGACCACGTGAAGATCGTTCCATGATCGTGGCCACGATCTATCTGGATCTACCCGGTCAAACGGTGGACGTGAGCGGAGCGGCCAGCTTCAGTTTGTCGGCCACGTTCCAGGGAAGCAGTTCGTCGATGCGGTTGACCTTGTGGTCCGCAATATGAGTGAGCACGTATTCGAGGTAGGCACGTGGGTTGACTTCGTTGAGTTTACACGTACCGATGAGACTGTACATCGCCGCCGCGCGCTCACCGCCGCTGTCGGAGCCAACGAACAAATAGTTTTTCCTGCCCAACGCTACACAACGCAGGGCATTTTCTGCGAGTACATTGCTGATCTCGGCGCGTCCGTCCTCGCAATAGAACGTGAGCGCCGCCCAGTGGTTCAGCGAGTAGTTGATCGCGCCCGTAAGCGTAGACTTCTTCGACAGCGTCGCAAGCTTGGCCCTAATCGTCGATTCGAACGTGTTGAGCAGAAACTTGCTCTTCTCCTGCCGCACACGCAACCGCTCATCGGGAGGTTTGCCGCGAATGTCGGCTTCGATGCTGTAGAGCTCGCCGATCATCTGGAGCAGGTTCTGGGTATCCGGAGTCGGCGTACGCTCGTGAACGTCGTATATATACCTCCTCGCGTGATCCCAGCATGCCGCTTCGAAGACGTCGCCGCTTGCGTACAGCTGATCGAAGCCGGCGTAGGCATCCGCCTGCAGGATTCCCTTGAAGTTGGCGAGGTGCGTTTGCGGATGAACACCCTTGCGGTCCGACGAGTACGAGAACCAGACTGCCGCAGGCTCCGTCGAGCCAGAGCGTCGATCGTCGCGCACATAGACCCAGAATCGGCCGGTTGTCGTCTTCTGGTTGCCCGGTGTGAGGACGGGAACCGTCGTGTCGTCGCCATGGAGCTTACCGGCAGCCAGCACGTAGCGCTGGATTGCTTCGACCAGCACCATGCAGAGTTCGACGATCTGGCCGACCCAGCGGCCCATGCTGGCGCGATCAAGCGTCACGCCGTCGCGCGCCGCGATCTCCGACTGGCGATACAGGGGTTGGTGATCCGCGAACTTCGATACTGCGATATCGGCCAGCAGGCTTGGATGTGCGATGCTGCGCTCGATCGGCAGGCCCGGCATCGGCAGTTGTTCGATATGCCTACAGCCGGGGCAAAGCAATTTGCGCCGGATCGTGCGGATCACCTTGAATGCGGCGGCTACGCGCGCGAGCTGTTCGGAGACGTCCTCGCCCAGCGGCTGCATGGTCGTCGCGCACCTGGGGCAGAGCGGATCAGGCTCGAGTACGATCTCCTCGCGCGGCAGGTGCGGCGGGAGCGGCTCTCGCGAAGGCGATTTGCTGGCCGGCGCATTCGGTGTCCTGTCGCGCTGGTTACGCGCCTCGGCAGCACCCCGGCCGGCCGTCAGGTCCTCCAGCTGCGCCTCGAGCTTGTCGATCTGCTTCGCGAGTTGCTCGGACTTGCGCCCGAAGTGCATCCGCCTGAGCTTGTCGATCTGCGCCTTCAGGCGCTCGATCTCGTCATCTCGCGCGGCGAGTTCCTCCACCATCTTCGCAATCGATGCCTGGTGCTCAAGCAGCGATGCCTGTTGCGCGAGCACCATGGCACGGAGCTCGGCGACAGTATCGGGAAGCGGCGCCTGATCGGACATGCGTCGCAGTTTACGAGCCTTCCTCGCGGTTTACAACATCGAGAGTGCGGCGGTGCGTCGTGGCTGTCGCCAGTCGATTCCCTCGAGCAACATCGACAACTGTGCGCTCGTCAGATGGATCTTGCCGCCATCGGCCTGTGGCCAGATGAAACGCCCTCGCTCCAACCGTTTCGCGAGAAGCCAGAGCCCGTCCTCAGTAGCCCAAAGCACCTTCACGAGATCGCCGCGGTGCCCGCGGAAGATGAAGACGTTACCGCCCAGCGGATTCTCCTCAAGCGCCGTGTGTACCTTGGCAGCAAGTCCCTGGAAGCCGCAGCGCATGTCCGTAATGCCCGCAACAAGCCAGATACGCGTACCCGTTGGCAGAGAAATCACGAGCGCAAACTCCCCAACACCGTCCGAAGCATCTCAGCGTCGACAATGCCGTCGACCTTGACTACTGCCCGGCCAATCCGAACCTCGATTGAACCAGCCGGCCTCACGACCTCAGACTCTGCCAGCGCAGGAGGTTCATTGACCGATGACACGTCGTTCACGATCGCCACTGGAACGAGTTGCACCGCCTCGGCTTGCTGTTCCGCCAGATACCGGCGCCGCCACGTGTACACGAGGTTCGCGTTCAAGCCGTTCTCACGGGCCAACCTGGCGACTGACACCCCTGATTCACAAGCTGCCATCGCCAGGCGACGGCGGAATTCGGGACTATGGTTCGGGCGGCCTTTACGGCTGCCAGGCCTCTGAGTTGGCTCTGACAAAATGGTGTCCACCACTTCGAAAATGATGGACATCACTTTGATGCAGATTCTAGCGCCCGTCTACGACGGCCATCGCGAGCCGCTTACCTATAAACTCACGACGATCCTGCTTAGCACGTGCCTATCAGGGCAACGATATTCGTTCGCGTCTCCCCCACTCGAACTCGCTGATGGACAATGTGCCGTTCTTGCGCCGGGGATTGCTCCAGATTGGAACGTAAGGTGCAATGTGCCACCCGACCGTCCAGGCGAGCATTACTGTTGAGCGCCATAGCCCCACTGATGCAGCACCAGTCCATGGATTCAGCACCGGGAATGCCATCTGCAGCACTCGCGTCGCCTTTGATGATTATTGCATCCATCGCGAATCCTCCGCCCGCTGCTCCTCCCTGTGACATGCACAGTCCAGTGCCATCTCGAACGTATGATGCAGCACACTACTACTGAGAAAACGACCGTGACGGTTATCGGAGGATGTCGCTTGTTTGGGAGCAGCGCCGTTAAGGCTCTCGCGGTAGAACCATCGATATGCGGGGTGCAGATGCACCTCCTCGCATAGCCTGCGCTCAAAACGGGTACCGGATCATTAGCCCACGATCAGCATGCGGATCATGTGTTCTGGTCGATCGATAACCGCCCCATCAGGTTGTCGAAAGGAGGGAAATGTCGACGTTGATCGGGCAAATCGAGGAGTTGGTCGATGCGTCTTACCGGGCGCTCGCGGGAGGCGTAATTGTCGAGATTGAATGAGTAGAAGCGTTTGTCCTTCCCGTTGCTCAGGCCGATCATGCCCATGCTTTGCTGCGGACCGATGTCTTCCTGGATAACTAACGATTCAAATGTCGGCCGACTTTTCTTAGCACAATGCGCGATCAGCATACACTGGCCGCCTCTGGCCTCAGCACGGTCCCGTGCGTGGACGCAGCCGGCCCGCTAACGACGCCTGTCGTTTGGATACTCAAATGCGAGTGAATCATTCGCGCCAATTACTCGGTCGGTCACGGGGCCCTACGACGTCAATCCGGTCTCACAAATGTTTTTTCGAAAATCTTAAAAGTGCGTTTTTCGCACAGAGTGGTGCAAAGTAATCGTTTGAGATAGGGACTGTATACGAATAAATTATCGTCATGGTTACTATCTCGAACGTATGAAATGAGTCGTCAGAACAATTCATCGTCGTTTCAATGGGACGATCCCCGGTGATCTCGTTTCACTGGGCGAACAAGAGCGGGTGGTGCCCGAGTCGGCAGGCGTACTACCGAGGACGTCTTGCGCTACAGATGCTAGACGCATTCCGGGCGGAGCAGACCGACCCGATGATCTTTCGCACGATGGGTGAGCTCGGCAGGTTTCATCTGACGGCTCCGAAAACGTACGGCCCAAAGGAACTCAACTACGTCAAATGCGGACTTGTCGCCCGCCAGGTTGAGCGCGTCGATTCAGGATATCGTTCGACAATGAGCGGTCAGTCATCGCGCATCATGGAGCCGATCAACGAATTCGGTAGCGACGCACTCAAACAGAAATATTTGCCATGCCTCACGAAGGGCGAGCGGATACCGTACTGGCGATTTTGGAGGTGCTGAGTCGCGATTTCAACGATCCGAAGTACCGGCCGGCACCACTGCTCAGGGAACTCGTCGACGCAGAACACCTCGGCCGAAAATCCGGCGCGGCTTCTATTCATACTGAACGCCGAAACCCCTCAAGCGCAAGGCTAAGAGCCTGTCGTACAGTTTCCTCATCTCATTGTAGAGGCAATACAACATGAAAGTCCTAGTCGCTGTCAAGCGGGTGGTTGATTACAACGTGAAGGTTCGCGTGAAGGCGGACAACTCGGGCGTCGATATTGCAAACGTGAAGTTGTCGATGAATCCGTTTGACGAGATTGCAGTGGAAGAGGCCGTACGCCTGAAGGAGGCAGGTCTGGCGACCGAAGTGATTGCTGTATCGGCGGGTGTCCCGCAGTGCCAGGAAACGCTGCGCACCGCATTGGCGATTGGTGCGGATCGTGCGATCCTGATTGAATCGGATGAGGAACTGCAGCCGCTGGCGGTTGCGAAATTGCTCAAGGCAGTTGTCGATAGGGAGCAACCTTCGCTTGTGATCCTAGGCAAGCAGGCTATCGATGACGACTCTAATCAGACCGGTCAGATGCTGGCTGCGCTAGCAGATTTGCCGCAGGCGACGTTTGCTGCGAAGTTGGCGATTGTTGATGGAAGGGCCGCCGTGTCGCGTGAAGTAGATGGTGGCGCTGAAACGATATCGTTGAAGCTCCCAGCGGTAGTGACTGCCGATTTGCGCTTGAATGAACCGCGCTACGTGACATTGCCCAGCATCATGAAGGCCAAGAAGAAGCCACTTGACTCGGTGAAGCCTGAGGAGCTAGGCGTCGATATCGCACCGCGGCTGAAGACGCTGAAAGTTAGCGAGCCGCCGAAGCGTGCAGGTGGCGTGAAGGTCGAGGACGTCAAAGCGCTGGTTGAAAAACTCAGGACAGAAGCCAAGGTGCTTTGATCCATTCGAACACAATTGAAGTGGAGATAGATGATATGACGATCCTGGTGATTGCCGAACACGACAATGCGGCCTTAAAGGCTTCAACTCTGAATACTATTGGTGCCGCATCGATAATTGCGACATTCACGAATCAACCGATCCACGTACTCGTCGCCGGTTACGGAGCGCAGGAAGTGGCGGAAATGGTGGCTGGAGTAGCGGGAGTATCTAAGGTATGGCTCGCCGACGCTCCACAACTTGCCGAAGGACTTGCAGAAAACATCGAGGCGACCGTACTGAATATTGCAAAGGACTATTCGTACATCCTAGCGCCTGCTACTGCATATGGCCGAAACATTGCACCACGTATTGCCGCGAAGCTGGATGTCGCACAGGTTAGTGAGGTTACGGCTGTCAATTCGGCTGACACGTTCGAGCGCCCGATCTACGCGGGCAACGCCATTGCAACCGTGCAGGCGACTGATCCTGTCAAGGTGCTCACGGTCCGGGCGACGGGATTTAATCCCGCCGTCGCACATGGCGGTTGTGCCACAGTCGACAGAATCGAGGCAGCAGTGGACACTGGAAACTCGCAGTTCGTGAGCCGTGAAGTGACGAAGCTGGACCGTCCGGAGCTGACCTCGGCGAATATTATCGTCTCGGGCGGTAGAGGGTTGGGCAGCGGCGAAAATTACGCGGCGGTACTCGAGCCACTCTCAGATAAGCTGGGTGCAGCATTGGGCGCTTCGCGAGCAGCCGTCGACGCGGGGTACGTCCCTAATAATTACCAGGTTGGCCAGACTGGTAAGATCGTTGCACCAGAACTGTACATTGCCATCGGCATCTCTGGCGCGATCCAGCATCTTGCGGGAATGAAGGACTCGAAAGTGATCGTGGCCATCAACAAGGATGAAGAGGCGCCGATTTTCAGTGTCGCCGATTTCGGCCTTGTCGGCGACCTATTCACCGAGGTACCGGAACTTATTCGGTCTCTATGAGAGACACATCGTGTCGTCGGTGAATCGGTCGGTGCCGGCCGTGGACATGTCGAATCTCGGTAGGTTTCGGTCAATTTGATGTTCCTGCCGATCGCTATAGGCGTGTTGAAGATGGTCCGTGGGAAGCGTCCATCCTGCGCGAGTTTCAACCAGGAATAGCAACTTGGATGTCATTCGTTTTTGTCTAAAACAAAAGCGGTCAGCTTACACTTCTGCGCGCACGCGGGCATTCCGCCGCATGACTGATGAAGGCGTCTTGCCGAGCGTTTCAATTACAGCTCGCCAAGACCGCGCTTTCTCGATTCCACTTTCGCGTGGCGAATCGCATCGTAAAACGTCCTGCCCGAAGCGACACGCTTACGGTCGACGTGGACTTCCCAAACGCCAAACGCGCATCTCCATCGGAGGCGGCGTTCTTCAACCAGTGCCGCAAACCAACGCCACACAGCCGCATCGTCGGCGTTCGCCGCTGACGCCGCATTGACACGCTCATTTTGAGCCGCTTCGGTATTGCAATGATTCCATCCCGTCAAGCCGTGCCCATTAACATTGCGATGACTGCGCGCTAGAGCTGATGCGCTTGTATCAAGGGACGACATGATGACGGCCGTGCCGTGCCCTGAATCGAGCCCGATGGTAGAGTGGCTGCAGCGGTCGTGCCGTGCGCCAACGTATTCCTTAGAAAGATCGTTGGTGCGTCGAGGAAGGCCGCTTGTCATGCGGAAGACTTCCGTATCGGATTTCTTGTTGTGCGAACGGCTCATCTGCAGATTGTCTTAGACCGAATTAGGGGGATAATCTACCCTTTACCGTTTGTCGAAACAAACGACTTGTTCGCATCGTACTGTGCGAAAACGTCATTCCGCGATGTAAGGCGTGAACAACATTGGAATGCAAAGCAATGCGCCGCAAGATTCCTTCGACCCATGCATTGTCAGCTTTTGAGTCGGCCGCGCGTCACCAGAGTTTTACAAAAGCAGCCGACGAGCTCGCCGTTACGCAGAGTGCGGTCTGTCGACAGATCGGCGCGCTGGAGTCGTTTCTTGGAGTGAAGCTGTTCCGGCGCACCCGCCGCGGAGTCGCATTGACGGACGCGGGGGCTGCGTACAGCAGGCGTGTCGCATCGCGATTAGATGAAATCGAATACGATGCGCTGGAGGTGATGGCCAAAGGCACCGCTTTCGGCACACTGGAGCTTGCGGTTGTGCCGACGTTCGCGACGAAATGGTTGCTTCCGCGTCTGCCAGCTTTCACGACAGCAAGTCCCGGTATCACGGTGAACCTTACCGCGCGCACCCGACCTTTTTTGTTTGGTGATACGCAGTTTGACGCGGCTATACATGCTGGGGCTGAGGCTTGGGCGGGGACTGAGCGCACGTTGCTGATGCGGGAAAGTCTGATAGCAGTAGCCAGCCCGAGCCTGATCGCGCCGCGCAAAAACCTCACGCCGCGGGACTGGAGCAGCTATCCGCTATTGCAGCAAAGCACGCGACCATTTGCATGGCGGAACTGGTTTGCCGCGCAAGGGATTGAGTTTGATGGCGACATGATCGGACCACGGCTTGAACTTTTCTCGATGCTTGCAGGCGCGGCCGTGGCTGGCCTTGGGATCGCGCTAATTCCCCGTTTCTTGATCGAGGACGAGCTCAACCGCGGTATTCTCATACCCGTCTGCAAATACGAGCACCAGAGCGAGAACACGTACTACCTGATTTATCCGGAAGAGCGTACTGGCAACACAGCGCTGTCAACCTTTCGCGCATGGCTCGAGCATGAGACCCGACAAGCGAGATCGACGGTGCGGCCCGACTCATGATGGCGTTCCCCGCTTGGCCATCCCTCCGATGAACAGGGCTACGAAAGTCTCGGCAATATCGTTGATGTTCCGTTGATGCTTCGGCGATATCCAGTTCACCATCCAGTTGCAAGCGCCGAGCACAGCGTTGGCTACGATCTCGGGGGTAAGCGCTTCCATGTTGCCCTTACGAATGCCTTCTTGCACTGCCTGTCGAAAAATGCCGTCATATTTGACGACGATACTGTGCACCTCATTCTGTCGTTCATCAGAGAGTGCCTGAGCGTCGCGATAAAACACGGTAGCCCATTCGCGGTGTTCCGCAAGAAAACGCACGTGCATTCGGATCAGTTCCTTGAGCCGCTCCAGTGGATCCTGAACGGATTGCGCGATGCGCTGGGCTTCGCCGACAAAGTGTCCGGAAATATAATTAAATACCGCCCACAAAAGTTCGTCCTTGCCGCCGAAGTAGTAGTAGACGCTGGACTTGGTATACCCTAGGGCGTTGGCTACCTCGTCAAGGGTAACGTTGCGTACGCCACGATCCGCAAACAGTTGCGCTGCGCTGCGTACGATTTCCTCACGCACGATAGTGCGCTTCAAGGAGCGAAGGTCGCTTCCTTTTCTGCTGCTTGCCGTGGGTGTGCTTTTGGTCATTTTTTTCGGACGGGTATTCGTTGTTGTTCTTTGCATGATGACACCCCGAATGGATATCGATGTCGTATCTTACTGCCTGACACGAATGAAGTTGGTTAGCGTGAGGTCAAGCACGGTATAGTGATCATGAGTTGAAGTGATCCGCCATGACAGCAGTCCCAGATTCGGTCTACTCTTCAGGCGGCGCCGCGCGGCAAGGATTGCGCGCGCATGCAATCTGTCACCAGCCCTCACGGGTGTCCTGAAACGCACGGCATCGAACCCCGCACCCAAAACAATGTTTCCACTGAAAACGTCCGCGAGCACAAACTGCCGCATGTGGCGGACAGCGTGTGTAGTCCGCTTGCCGATTGGCGCGGGCCAATTTCGGCATCTGGTACATCACCCAGGTGAAACGGCTGAGGATCCCACCGATGTGCGAACTCAGTGATCTCGCTGGACGCGAAGACAAAGGGTTCAGTCTCGCACGTGAATCCTTCGTACAGGTCCTCATGTAACAGATTCAAACCAATCCTCCAATGCTGCAGGCAAGGTGATCCTTGCCTGGTCGTCGAATAATCGACAGTCAAGTCAAAAACAGGAACAAGTCTAGGTTTGAAAATATACCCGTGTCAATGAAGACCCAACGTACCGGCATCGTAAACCCCATGCCAGAACACGCTCTTACGCTCAAAGGCGATCTTGCCCTCGAAAAACGTATTCCTGATGGGGGACAGATACGGACGAGCTGGCGCACGGCATCAATTGCGTCGCGTGTATGCGTGGTGTTCTCTCCGCGACGCCGCCGCGGCACGCGAATTTCGGTATGTACTCCGCCCTTCCAGTGGATGACGAGCACGATTTCGCTCGTTGCGTTGTCAACGTGGACGACGACTTGGTGGATCAGGGTGCGCACAATGCGCTTCTTCAGGCGGGCGTCGGCCTGCGGCCAGATCGATTCGAACGCAGCGGCAAGATCAGTAAACTCCTCTGGCTGGGTAGGCGGTATCTGGCCGGATGTGTGCGACTGTTGCTCGATACGCGATTCCAGTTCCTCCACGCGCAGTAGCGCATCATTCCAGCGCCGCTCCAGTTCGTCGGCGACTAGCCGGTTCTCGGCGTCAGCAGCGTCGTACCGTTTCTGCGCGCGTTGCGCGGCGTAGCGTGCCGCCCGGAGATCCCGCTGCAACGCGGCCAGCACTTCGTCTTGCTTGAGGGTCTCTTCTTCGCGCGCCACGATTGCTGCCCCAATTGCCGCCGGTTGAACGACCTGCAAGACCGCCTCGGCGATGGCCGCGTCCGCGCGTGTGCCACCGAACGCAATACAACGCGGTTGTCCCTTGTCCAGCCAGCCGCGATGACAGGTATAGCGAAGGCGTCGTGCCTGTTACCCGTGTAGTGAGCGTCAGCTTGCTCGCGCAGCGCCGGCAGCGCAACAGTCGCGCCAGCAGGGCCTCACCGTTCTTCGGGGCGCCAGCGTGTCCGGCCAGACGCAGGTTGCCACTGATCCTGCACTGGATCCGTTCGAATTCGTCCCAGTCAACGTTCGATTCGCTAATACGGGTGTTGCGTTGTCGGCTTGTGCAAACATGGGTGTCCGCACTCGACGTTGAACAACGCCAGTTTTGTGCGATTCGAAAGAAGTTGGTACGCCGCGCGAAGACAGCACGCAGCACAACGAACGGTCAGCTAGTGGATACGAAATCTGCGAGCAATTTCATAGGGCTCACTCCCCATAGCGCGCAGTCCCAGTCGTGGTCCAAAATTCGACTAGAGCGTCAAAAACTATTTTGACGTATTGACTCCTCCATGGATATAGTCTAAAAATAGACGTGGTAGTCAAAAATAAGTCCGATCGGGAGAAGACAAAAATCGGCCTGACCCATGTGGAGAGACGATGATGCTTCCAGCGCAACCGTCGGCGGCGATCGTGTTCGCCATGCGGTATGCGCTCGTTTGTGCTGGCTGAGAAGACGCAGTTCCGGTAGATAGTCTGCGCCTCCATGCATTCGTTTGTCCGTGGCGTGTGGAAGGTGCCTGTAACCTCGTTCGTGCGGCATTGCTCGTGCATTCTCCCAGTCGCGCTGCACTCACTCAGTGCTCTCCACGAGCTCACCGTATTACGACCACGCATTTGAGGACAAAGGAATGAATCACGCCGAGTTGGTAATTTCATATGCGCGAACCCATTGCGACCGCGTCGCCGTGCAGATGGACGGCAGCGCGCTGACCTACGGCGAGCTGGCGGCCTCGTCGGAGGCATTGGCAATCGGCTTGCAGCAAGCGGGAATCGGGCTGGGCGACCGTATCATGATGTTTGCCGAGAACAGTATTGAATGTCTCGTCCTCTATCACGCAGTCGCCCGAATTGGCGCGGTATTCACTCCCGTCCATGTTTCGTTCCGGGTGCAGGAGCTTGCTTACGCGATTTCGAATGCCCGGCCCAAGCTGATTGTCACCACCACGGATCAACTGGATGTGCTCGATATGGGACTGAACGAGACGGGGCATGATGCCAGGATCGTACTGTTGAACGGGACAGGCGCGCCCGGGGCGGGGCAGACGCGGTACTCGGACCTGTTTTCGCGGTCGGGTTCTTGCGTGCCCGTCGACGTTTCGCCAAAACATCCACTACTCATCAGCTATACGTCAGGAACGACGTCGCTGCCGAAGCCCGTTTTACGGTCGCATGGCGCGGAAACCTGGAGTGCGCAGAGCTACCAAAAAGCATGGGGCTTCGAGTCCGGTGATCGCCTGCTGGTGGCAATGTCGCTCAGTTGGGTTTACGGTCTCTGCTCGCTTTGTCAGTCTGCGTTCGCGGCTGGCGCCACCGTAGTGCTCGAACCGAAGTTCAGCCCGACGCGGACTCTCGCACTTATCGAAGCAGGACAAGTCACGGCGTTCGCCGGAACCATGAGCATGTACGCGATGATGCTCAACATTCTTGAGGAGCGCCCTTTCGATACGTCCTCACTGAGAAAGGCGTTTCTGGGAGGGGAGCCGCGTAACGAGGTGGCCGTCGAAAAGATTGAGGCTCGACTGGGTCTGCGCTTGTGCGAAGGCTGGGCCATGACGGAATCGTTCCCAGTGCTGGCAGTCCATCCCACGCGGGATCGTCAGGCGCCTGTCGCGTGCCTTGGGCGTGTGGTGCCTGGGGTCGAACTGCGCCTCGTCGACGGGAACGGTCAGGACGTGGCTGACGGCGAACCGGGTGAAGCCTGGGTCAAGGGTCCGGGCGACTTTCTCGAATACAGCGACGAACCTGAACTCACCGATGCACGACGTACGTCCAGTGGATGGGTGCGGTCCGGCGATTTACTGCGTCGTGGTGACGATGGCTATTACATCTTCGTCACGCGCCAGAGCGAAATCATCATCCGTGGTGGCGTAAACATATCGCCCGTCGAAGTTGAGTCTGCCATCTGTGCACATGCGGACATCGCCGATGCTGTGGTGGTGGGCCTGCCAGACAGCGTGCTCGGAGAGATCGTGGCGGCCTTGGTGATCACGCGAAGCGACAAGCCGCTCGACGCTGAAGCAATCACGGCATTCGTTTCGGAACGGATTGCGCGATTCAAGGTGCCGGCCAAGCTCTTCCGAGTCGAATCGATTCCCGCGGGCACGACCGGCAAGAAAAATCGAACCGAGGCCCGGAAGATCGCAACCCTGCTGGAAGCCGAGGCTGTTCAGGTAGGCGTGCATAAGTTCTAGTGGTTTCAATGCCGCGACACCGGCAGAGCGACCTCCCGCTGCGTCGCCGTTCAAGTCTATTGGTCTGATAATGGAGATTTGTTAGTGGCTAATCACAGACTCGCAGAAGCCGCCGCCATTGTCGGCGCTTACGAGCATCCCACTCGCTTCGCTGCTGACAAGAGCGAGTGGCAACTGCTTGCAGAAGCGTCGCGCGGTGCGATTGAGGACGCAGGGCTTTCACCAGCGCACATCGACGCACTATTCGTCGCGGCGACGGCACCGGAAGGTGGCCAGTTGGGGCTGTGCACGTCAACGATGGCGGCGGACTATCTGAACCTCAAGCCGAAGTTCATCGACGAGACCGACGTAGGTGGTGCGTCGCTCGGCTACTACGTGAACCGCGCTGTACTCGGCATTCATGCCGGGCTCTTCAAGTGCGCGCTGATCGCGTACGGTGCGACGACCCGATCACGCAAGGTCAATGTGGGTACTGTCTCCTACAACCAGCTCACTGGCCAGGAGATGCTCCCGATTCCCGATGCGTTTGAGCAGATCTATGGCACGACGGTGATCGCCTTCATGGGCATGCTAACCCAGCGCTACATGCATGACACCGGGCTTACGATTGAGCAACTGGCACATGTGGCCGTCACTATGCGCGAACATGCACAGCGCAACCCGAACGCGATGCGACGAGAGCCCATTTCGGTAGACGATGTGCTCGCATCGCCCGTCATCGCGACACCGCTGCGCAAACTCGACTGCTGCGTGGTAAGCGACGGAGCCGGTGCGATTGTTGTTGCCCATCCCGATCTATTCCCGGAATGCACCAAGCCGCCGGTGTGGATTCGAGGATGGGGCGAGGCGATGATGACGCATGGCGGCGGACACACCGACTGGGCTGCGGAAAGCCGGGAGATGGTTTCGCGCGCGTGCGCTGACGCATATTCAATGTCAGGGCGTGGCCCCAAGGACATCGACACGGCGATGATCTACGACGCATTTACCTTCAACGTTATCGTCGACCTTGAAGGTGCGGGATTTTGCCGGGTCGGCGAAGGCGGCGCTTTCGCGGCCGCCGGTGAGATGAGACTCGACAGCGGCTCGCTGCCGGTCAACCCGGACGGCGGCGGACTCGCGTCGAATCACCCCGGGCGACGTGGCATTTTCATGTTCATTGAGGCGGTCCGTCAGTTGCGCGGCGAAGCCACGGGACGTCAGGTGAAAGATGCCAGGGTTGCGATGTGTACAGCGACGGGCGCCGCCTTTCTCGCTCGTCGCGGCTCCGCGGCGCATATTCTGGAGATCTAAACGATGAGCACCAGTGATACCTTGAAGTGGAAAGGTCCGTTGCCAACGACGGTCAATGAGACCCAGCCGTTCTGGGATGCCTGCAACCGAGGGCAGTTCCTTGTTCAGCGCTGCAATCATTGCGGCGAAGTGCAGTACCACTACCGAGCGTTCTGTTGTCACTGCTGGTCCGATGAGGTCGTAGATCTGCCGCTTGCAGGTACGGGCAAGGTCTGGACTTTCTCGATCGTGAAGGTGAACCGTTCGCCGCAGTTTGCGGATTGGGGCGTGTACGCAACCGGTTTGGTCGAAGTACCTGAAGGCGTGAAGATCATCTCGCGGATCCTCACCAACGATCTCGACGCTCTGCGCATCGGTAGTGACGTCAGGCTGGCTTTCGCCAAGGCCGACAGCGGCCAGCAGATTCCCGTTTTCGTTGTCGAGGAGTGACATCCAGATGATTCTCGATTTCCATACGCATCTTCTTGACGTTGGGCACTGGCCGGCTGAATGGTGGGACCACGTGGCTCGTGGATGGGCGGCTGCAGAGCCGGGACGCGAACCGGCGCAGATTCGCGACAAGATCGAAGCGGGCCTGATCGACCCGGATGGTTCGCGCATGATCGCGGACATGGACGCGGCAGGTGTGGACGCAGCAGTGGTCCTCCCGATCGATTGGGGCCCCGATTTTCATTCCGCGAAAAACTACGACGTCGTAGTGGACCATGCGATCGAATGCCAGCATCGTTACCCCGGCCGACTGATCGCCTTCGGTGGTATCGATCCACGTCGTCCG
The DNA here is from genome assembly GCF_001865575.2 of Paraburkholderia sprentiae WSM5005. NCBI lineage: Bacteria > Pseudomonadati > Pseudomonadota > Betaproteobacteria > Burkholderiales > Burkholderiaceae > Paraburkholderia > Paraburkholderia sprentiae. The sequence goes on along the minus strand of NZ_CP017565.2, from coordinate 375,726 downwards.
GGTGCGCCGGAAAAAGTCGACGCCTGGCTCAGATCGGGACAAGTCCACGGTCTCAAGCTTTATCCGAATTGCGGCTGGATGCCTGCCGCACCGGAAGCCATGGCTGTCTACGAGGTGTGCCAGGCCCATGATGCGCCGATCCTGTTTCATACCGGTCATCCACTGCCGTTGCTTGACGAATCCTGGTCCCGCCTCGCCAATTTTATGCCCGTTGTGGAAGCCTTTCCCAAGCTGAAGGCCGTCTTGGGGCACGCGGGCGCACCATGTGAATTCGAGAACGCGCTGAATGTCGCGGTTCGCTCTGAAGCGGCCACGCTCGAGCTTTCCGTGTGCCTGTGGGACGACCACAACGAAGAGGCTGAATTGGCCTTGGCAAAACGCGTCGCAAAGGCAATCGATGTAATCGGTGCTGAACGGATTCTCTTCGGCACTGACCACGTTTCGGGAAAGCGGGTGCGAGGGCCGGGGTTCCTGACGACACTCGTTGAGAAGTTCCAACGTATGCCCGAAATGGCGAGGGCCAGTGGAGTCACTATCTCCGACGATGCTATGGAGCGGATCATGGGTTTGAACGGGGTAAGTCAATTGAGCCGCTACAAGTGGCGTGCGCTCAAAGACGGAGCCGTGCAGGGCTGAATTAACTGTATCTCGTAGATACACAGGAGACTTTCAATGCGTACTTCCCTTGCCGAACGGCTGGGTATTGATGCCCCGATTTTTGCCTTTAGCCACTGTCGGGATGTCGTCGTGGAGGCAAGCAAGGCCGGCGCGATCGGCGTGCTCGGCTGCGTGGGCTTTACCCCTGAGGAGCTAGAGGTTCAGCTTGACTGGATCGACGCGCGAATCGGTGACAAACCGTACGGCATCGATGTCGTGATGCCTGAAAAGGACCCTTGGGCCGAAGAGCAAGATCTCAATCGGTTGCACGAAAAACTCAAATCAATGATTCCGCCAGAAACGATTGCTTACGCGAAGAAGATTCTCGCGGACAACGGCGTCCCCGAAATGCCCGAGGGAGCCCAGCACGAAGGCGACTATCTGATTCGCTCAACGGCGGCAACCGCTCGCCGCCATGTGGAGATTGCCCTCAAGCATCCGAAGGTTCGCCTGGTCGCCAATGCACTGGGCGCACCGCCTGCTGACGTGACAAGGCTGATCAAGGACAACGGCCGCGTGCTCGCAGGTCTCTGCGGTGAGGTCTCGCAAGGCAAAAAGCATGCCGACGCCGGCGTGGACATCATCATTGCTCAGGGTACGGAAGGTGGCGGCCACACGGGAGAGATCGGTTCGATGGTACTGTGGCCCGAAGTGGTGGAAGCGGTCGCGCCGATTCCCGTTCTCGCGGCGGGTGGCGTGGGTAGCGGAGCGCAGATCGCAGCCGCGCTGATGCTTGGCGCCCAGGGTGTGTGGACCGGATCGCTGTGGCTGACGACGATTGAATCGGATTTGACCGAACATCAGCGTGAACTTCTGCTCGCTGCGCGCAGCCGCGATACGACGCGTTCTAAGTCGCTGACGGGCAAGCCATGCCGCATGTTGAAGAACGAGTGGACGAAAGCGTGGGAAGCGCCGGACGCGCCGAAGACGCTTCCGCTTCCGTTGCAGGATATCGTCGCGGCGGAAGCAACTGGGCGTGCGCGCGCTTATCCGGACAAGGCCCGCGCTGTCACGATCAATCCGGTAGGTCAGATCGTCGGCCGGCTCAATGAACTCGAACGCACGCGCGATGTTGTCTATCGCCTGATCGAGGAATATTACGCCGCGACCGAGCGTTTCAAGCCGCTGATGTCCTGGGAGTAAGTCTCATGGAACCCGAATCCGGGCGCTAATCTCCATTCAGGTTCTTGCATCGAAGACGGTGCGCGTTCTGCAAAGCAATGGGTTGCGATGACCTGCAATCCGGTGAAGCTCTCGCTGGCTTGCGGGTTGTCGATGATCCCTGCTGCTTGCGACCAGAAGGTACTGGCAGAAAACCCGCTGAACGATTACCGAAATACGAACACAGGCCGACCGACTCCAACAGATTTGCGATCGCTGACGAACTGCCGCTCGGCGCCAAGCGTAGCTTTTCGCCGGTTGTTGTATGTCTTCACATTCGAGCATGGCTCGAGCATCTTTTCGCCGAAACGTCTGGATGTCGCCTGACGACTGGGGAGCGAGGCTATGCTATTTCAACTGTACAGCCCCCAAACTAGCGTATCTACCAATTGACGCCTTTTTTTTTCGAGCGTACTGTTAAATGGCAGGTATCGGCTTCGCGCATTTTGGTGCATGAAGAGCTCCTAACGCGAATTATTGTATAGCCTATAGAAGGGTTGATCGCGCTGAGAATTTTTCATGCTCTGATAATTAACTAGAATTAATCGGCTAAATATTTGTTTACGTAGCACATGCCATGTCACAACAAGATAGGCTGTTAAATCTCTCTGAGAAAGATATTCTCCTGTTGAAAATTTTTGAATCTGTTGTACGAGCTGGCGGGTACACGGCGGCAGAAGCTTGTCTTAACAAAAGCAAATCGGCAATTAGCATACATATCTCAACGCTGGAAGCGCGGCTTGGGAAAACACTTTGCCACCGAGGGCGTGCGGGTTTTTCATTAACCCCAGAGGGTGAGCAGATCTATACGATCTGCCAAGATTTATTTTCGGATCTTAACGGGTATCGCGAACGTCTCAATCACGTGTCGTCGCTTGTCGGTGGAGTTCTCAGGGTTGCCCTGGATGATACCATCTATGGTCATTTTCCGGTACTCGAAAATGTCTTTGACAAGATTAATAATGGTGCGACTACTAAATTTCTTGAAGTGTATTTCACCTCGCCGGAGCGGGTCCTGAAGATGCTTGCGGGTGGAGAGGCGGATATTGGTATAGGCGCGGTGCCACGCGAGATTCCGGAAACTAAAGCTTATTTTTTATACGAAGATTCTTTGGCCCTATATTGTGGTGCAAAGCATCCTCTCTTTCATAAAAACGAGGATGAAATTACTGACAGTGAACTCGCGAAATGCGAGGGTGTCGATTTTTGGGCTTATCAGGATCCAGAATTTGAAGCGGCGATGAATTCCTTCAGCGTGACGGCTAGATCCGGACAGGCTATGGCTCGGCTTCTGCTGGTACTTTCGGGAAAGTGGGTCAGCCTGCTGCCAAGAGATTTTGCTGCGGAATGGGTGGCCACTGGACGCCTGAGGGAAATTCGGCGGGTCAAAATTTCTTCCAAACAGAAATATTATGCGGTGGTTCGGAGCGAGATAGCTTCGAACACTTTGTGTAAGCAGATGGTGCACGAGCTAAAGCGAGCTTTTGTCACTGACGTTCAATGCTGTGTGCTGGCCTCCTCCTAGGGATCCGTACTTGGCCTGCTGATATTGTTGTTGGGCGCGCAAATCATATGCCATCAGGTCCATTGTCGTCGCTATCTCGGGTGACACAGTGGTCTCCCCACTCGTTTGGTGGGGCCTACTGTGTCCAGTTTTGCGCCGTCGGTCTAGACAGTACGCGAGCAACGCTTACGTTGAAGCGAGCGTTTGTAACTGAAGTTGATTGTTGCGCGATCTAGCTTCTTCTCTGGGCATTGGGCCCCGCGTTGTTGTATGGACGGTCACAGCCCGTCAGGCCCGTTCCCGCCCGTATAGCCGGGTTCAGACTCGAGGCCAGTACAATAACTGTCCCAGCGCTCGATTTGTCCATTTGTAATCAGATATGACGCGGCCATTGGTCGTTCGATGTGGTAACCAAGCTGTTTTGACTGGGCAATCCAGATCCAGGTATGAAATATGACGGGCCCTTTCGCGACTACCACTGGAAACCGGAAATCTGAAATCTCGCCATAGGCGGTTTGGCGCTCGATTTCCTGAGCATACATCTCCAGGACCTGCTCCCGCCCGTGTACGACGTGCTCACCGCGCCAACCTGTCCGCACGGTAACGTCAGGCGCAAAAAAACTGCCAAGTCTGTTAATGTCGACAGGGAGCGTTTTCCAACACAGCCAGAAATCATACAGCACTGCCAAATTACCACGCTCTTGCTCGGTCAACTCGTCGTTTACCCAGATTTGTTTCTCGCTAGAAGCACCTGGATCGGTGAGGTTTGTAACGGTATCCTCCAGATCCTGGCGCTGCACCATGGTAACTTGATGTGGAATCCTTACTTGCATGTTGAATCTCCGTGCTAGATTTCATGTGACGTCGTGCCGAATTCTGTACGTGAGCGAGTCGAGGATCGTTACCAGTTGAGTAAAATAAAGTTTTGAAAATTTTCAGCTATAGGCTGTTGTCACTCCTTATATACTTGGCCGGATTGGTGCGAGCCTTTGCTCACAATCGCTTCGAGTTGCTCTCTTTCTTTAGCGGTCAGGGTAACGATGTATTTTCTCATTCGCCGATTATCGGATAAGCCGGCCGGGTTTACAATGACTTGTGCTCCTGAACTTGACGAAAGTTCACGCGTGTCGCGACACTAGGCTCTGGTCGCCATCATTGCTGTATGCCGAGCGTTGACGGGCTCGTCGTATACTCTCAATATTCGAGCGCCGCTCGCTTAGCGCTCACGGTTTCAATGGCAAGAGCATTTGAGGGTTGATTGGATCTGGCGCAGTCGATGCGCGAAGGTCCTTATCCTAGGTCGTCACTTGCTAAATTCAACATTCGAATTTGCATAACGAAGTCTCCGAGGATCGCGCGTAGCCTAAACAAATGTAACGTAGGTCCGTTTTCGACGTGACAGGAGCGAAACACAATGGCGAACGTCAGCACCGAGCTGCGAGCTGGATGTCTTTTTACGGAAGATTCTGAGGATGCGATTCGGGATGCGATCTCGGTCGTCCGAGCAGGCGATTCTCTGAATCCATCTGCATGGCCAAATGGTGCTCGAGTAGCGGTCGCTATCACGTTCGACGTGGATCACGAATTTCCGGTATACAAATTGGATCCCGCGATACTTTCGTTGGGCCAGTACGGCGCGACAACCGCGTTACCGAGAATCCTGACGCTGCTGAAAAAGCACGAAATTCCCGCGACCTTCTTTGTTCCGGGAATGGTGCAGAAGATCCATCCCACGACTGTGCCCGAGATTCTGGCTGACGGTTGTCATGAGGTCGGTCTCCATGGGTGGGTTCATGAGCGGGCTCCCGATCTTCGAGACCGGGAAGAAGAGTCCACGATGATCTCTCGAGCTATCGAGGTGCTGACCGAAGCGGCGGGCGGAGTCAGGCCTGTCGGTTATCGCGCGCCTAGTGCGGCTATCAGTGAGCACACGCTGGAACTGCTCGAAGAACATGGTGTGCGCTACGACAGCACTTTATCCGGGCGAGACGAGCCTCACGAGCTTGTTCTGCGGGGCAGGAAGTCTGCGCTTGTGGAGATCCCCATGTCTTGGGAAGGCACCGATTATCTTTTCCTGCACAACGACGAATTTTGGCAAGGTTCTCTGCCTTGGCCGACGGCTGTATTGGATGTTTATAAGAGCGATTTTGATGTTGCATACAATGAGGGCACGATTTTCAATCTTGTATTGCACCCCCAGGTCATCGGGCGACGGTCGAGGCTCGTTATCTTGGATCAATTGATTAGTTATATAAAATCAAGGAATGATGTCTGGTTCGCGACACTTGGTCAAATGGCTGAGTATGTGAGCAATAAATGAACTGATCTGTATGAGTCTATCTGATCTGCGATCGCACGATTATAAATTGATTGAGGCTCGGAATGAATGTTAAAGCAAAAACGGGTACTGTTCTGTATCCGGAGACTGGACCCGATGGGTTACCGTTGACGCCATTAACGCAAGAATTCTACACGTCGGAGTTGTGGTACGAGCGGGATATTGAAATAGTGTTCAGTCGCAGATGGCTTTTTGTGTGTCATATTTCGGAGTTGCCAAATTCCGGAGATTATACGACTTTCGAGTTGGGAAAAATCAGCATCATCGTATCCCGCGGGCAGACCGGTGAAGTCCATGCCTTCCACAACGTGTGTCGGCATAGAGGCACGCGTCTGCGTGAACCGGGTAAAGGTAATGCGCGTGTATTTACCTGCCAGTTTCATGCGTGGTCATACAACACCGACGGCACACTTCGCCTAGCTCCCCACATGCCTGACCTTGATAAGGCATGTTATAACGCGAAGAGTGTTTGGAGCGAAGTTTGGAACGGCATGATTTTCGTTAATCTACAAACCGAAAAGCCGAAATCGGTCGCTGATTACCTTCAGAATGCTGATGTCCGTGGACACCGCTTGGAGAGCGCTAAGGTTATTGCCAAAAAGGATTATGTGACCAAGGCTAACTGGAAGATCAATGGCGAAACTTTTCAGGAATGCTATCACTGCGGAATTGTTCACAAAGCCACGCTCGGGAACATTATCAATCCCATCACGACTTATACGGCTTATGACGATGTGGCGCCGGTGGCCGGGAACGATATGGAGTATATGATTTTCTCGGACAACTTGACCGAGGGGCAATTTGCTCCGGGTGTTAAAACCGAGACCATGGATGGTCAATTCGTGACGAAGCGACTGATGGGCGATGGTCCAGAGCCGCAGGCGGCCAAATTATTGTCTTGGTTCCCGAATTTTTCCGTTGGTGCTTGGCCGGACTTTGCTGTTGTTGTTGACTGGATTCCGGTCTCGGCGCAGGAGACGCTTTTCAGGACCCGATGGCTGGTTCATGCCGATGCCGTTGAGGGGGTCGATTATGACGTCGATACAGTCATTGAGCTTACTGATCTGGCCAATATTGAAGACAAGAAAATCGTTGAGCTTCAACAGCAGGGTGTAAATTCGCCCGCTTATATTCCCGGCCCTTATCAAATCCCTCTCGAGGATTATGCGCGAAAGTATATTGCGCATTACCTCGCCATGGTAAAAGAAGTTGGCACTTGGTCGCGATGACGTTCTTTGATAGCGGTGCTATCAGTGGTTGAGCCATTTTGATGGAGCGAAATAACTTTTCTGGCATTACGGTTCCATGTGAAGTTTATTCTACATATTTTAATTTATGAAACCACTGAATCACCTTGGTAAAGCAATTACATCGGCGGACTGGCTTGATGTGCCGACGAACCGGATTGCGTTTCGTAAAATTGAAGACGTGTTGCCGATCGCAGAAATTGATAATGGTCTGTCGTCGCAAAAGAATTTTGAGCAACGCTTGATCCCGTCGGAATTTTTGAATTTTGAAGATTCTACTGGCGTGTTTAATATTGAGAAATTCCTCGAAGATTCTTATACCGATGGTTTTTTGATTTTGTATAGCGGAAAAATCGCATACGAATGGTACACCCCGACACAATCCAGTAGCGATAGGCATATAGTATTTTCGGTGACCAAATCGGTGGTGGGATCGCTAGTTGGCGTTCTTATTGATCAGGGAAAGATCGATCCGTCGGAATTTGTACCTCACTACGTGCCGGAGTTGCGGCGCACGGCATTTGATCAAGTCCGTGTTCAGCATCTGCTTGACATGACGGTGAGCCTTGACTTCACGGAGTCTTATCTCGACCGGAGTGGCGCGTATGCCCGCTATCGGCGTTCGGTTGGTTGGGGCGGTTCTGAGGTCGATTCGACGCATTCGGGTATGCACGCATTTTTGACAGAGATTCCGCTAAAAAACCAACCTCATGGAAGCTCCTTTGATTATCTTTCGCCAAACTCGGACGTTTTAGGCTGGGTTTGCGAACGAGCAGCTAATGGCTCATTGGCCGCTTTGTTGTCTTCGCACATCTGGCAGCCTCTGCAGGCTGAGTCTAGTGCTTACATTACGGTAGATAGGCTTGGAGCGCCCCGAGCGGCGGGTGGTTTTGGATGCACTCTGCGGGACATGGCACGATTCGGCGAGTGTATGCGTAATGAGGGAAACATTGATGGGCGCCAGATCATTCCCGCTTCGTGGATTGAGCGCACCATACAACGAACCGACAGCCCGACTTGGAAGGCTGGCGCCATGGCGGATTGGATTCCGGGTGGTGGGTATAAAAATCAGTGGTGGCTGACCAATAATGAAAATAATGCCTATTTCGCCGCGGGAATTTACGGGCACTGGATCTACATTGATCCGACGCGAGGCGTTGTAATAGTAAAGCAGACGTCGCGGCCCGAAGGGCCAGCAACTAAGGAAATGTTTCAGTACGAGGTTGGGCTTTACGGAAAATTGGCTGCGAGATTTCGCTAATCACGCATCTCGTCAGATTGTTTTGCCGATTACGATGAAATCGAGTGAGTAATTCAATTGTGATTTAGATTCGTTGCGTGCGATTGAGAAAATTAATTGCTCGCTAGATAAGTAATCCTAAAGTTATTTGAAATTTAATATTTAATGGATGTGGCCGATGACTGAATTCAAAGCTAAAAGTGCAGTGATTATCGGCGGGGAAACTGGCATTGGCCGTGCATCCGCTGAAGCGCTGGCGAAGTCTGGTCTGTCGGTAACTATTGCTGGGATCATCGCTGCAAAAGGTCATGAGACTGCTGAGGTAATCAATGCTCGTGGCGGTGACGCGATATTCGTGCACCTGGATGTTCGCGATTCCAAAAAGGTCACAGAGGTGGTGCAGCAAGGGCGAGCGGAAGGGCACGATATTCTGGTCTATTCTGCAGGGGTTTTTGATAATCTTGCTGGTTGCACTGATACTTCCGAAGAGCTTTGGAATCAACTGATGGATATTAATTTGAAGGGTTGTTTCCTTGCCAATAAGGCGGCGCTTGAAATCATGGTCAAGCGTGGCTGGGGACGGATCGTCAATATTGGATCTATTGCTTCATTCAATGCAAGTGCTGATGGATTTCCGTATACCGTGTCCAAGCACGGCATGGTCGGGCTGACCAAGCACATTGCGCGCCGATATGGAAAGGATGGCATCACTGCAAATTGCGTATGCCCCGGCATCATTGAAACGGATATCGTTTCCAATACGAAAAATATCATTGGGAACTGTGCTCCTCCATTGTCGCAGGACATCATGAATGGAGATGGATGGAAAAAATGGGTTCCGGTTGGTCGCCAGGGCACGGTCAGCGAAGTTGCTGATCTGGTGGCCTACCTCGCAGGAGGAAGTGCTGGATACATAACCGGCCAATCACTTGTAATTGATGGCGGCTGGTTGACGGCATAAATGATTCGAACATTGACTTGTCATGCTGGACTGTCTTTAATAAGGTAAATATTTAATAATTTGACTGATCAACTAGTAGATCGATATTGATAGCGCAATTTATTCGAACATCAACTGTGGTTGATCTGGGAGCAAATTTGAATGCGTAAGTTATCCCGTTTCTACATTGATGGTCACTGGGTCACCCCTCTGGCCGGGTCGGAGTCGAAAGTGTTCGAGGTCTATAGTCCAATAACGGAGCTGCTTTCTGGGCAGGTATTGCTTGGCAGTTCGGGTGATGTCGACAACGCTGTTCGTGCTGCCAAAAAGGCGCTTGAGACTTTTTCTGCCACTTCGAAGCTTGAGCGGATCGAATTGTTGCGGCGAATTGCTGAAGAGTATCGGAAGCGACATGACGACTTTAGCGAAGCAGTGGCGGAAGAAATCGGATGTCCGCCTTGGCTGGCCAAGGATGGGCAATTTACTTTGCCAGAAATGCACCTGAAAGCAGGCATTGATTTGCTGGGTTCCTATCAGTTTGAGCATACGCAAGGTACCACTTTAATCCGGCAACAACCAGTTGGTGTATGCGGTCTAATTACACCGTGGAACTGGCCGATCCTGCAAATCATGGTCAAGCTCGCGCCGGCGCTCGCGACAGGCTGTACAGTGGTATGGAAGCCCTCGGAGTACTCGTCTTTTTCGGCGCAGATCCTGGCGGAGGTTCTGGACGCGGCCGCTGTTCCGCCTGGTGTCTTCAATATGGTATTCGGTGACGGTAGTTGCGTGGGCCACGCCATCAGTTCGCATGCAGACGTGGCGATGGTGTCTGTCACGGGTTCGACCCGGGCCGGTATTGAAGTTGCCCGTCAGGCAGCCTTTACGGTCAAGCGAGTTCATCAAGAACTCGGCGGAAAGGGGCCAAACATCCTCCTGGAAGACGCTGATTTCGAGACGGCAATTACGTCGGGTGTGCAATATGTCATGCTGAACTCGGGACAGAATTGCACGTCGCCAACGAGGCTGCTGGTTCCTAGAAGTCGCCTGGACGAGGCGGAAGCCATCGCAATGAAAGTGGCCACGGGAATGAAGGTTGGGCCACCGGAGGCTGAGGCAATGATCGGTCCTGTGGCGAACAAGCAGCAGTGGGAGCGTGTGCAGCATATGATCCAGCGAGGAATCGACGAGGGAGCGAGACTGGTATTAGGCGGCACAGGGCGGCCGGAGGGCGTGGAGCGGGGGTATTTCGTTAGGCCAACAATTTTTAGTGATGTGAGCAATCAGATGGCCATCGCTCAGGAGGAAATTTTTGGCCCAGTGCTATCCATCATTCCATATGACTCGGTTGAAGACGCAATCTCGATGGCGAATGATAGTGAATTCGGGCTTGCTGCGTATGTGCATTCCGCGCGCCATGATGCTGCGATGCAGGTCGCGAGCCGAATTGTGTCCGGCCAGATCTACATTAACGGAGACATGAATCTGTACGACGTCACGGTACCGTTTGGGGGCCGGAAAATGTCGGGGAATGGCAAGGAATTTGGTGCAGCGGGATTTGACGCCTTTACGGAAAGTGTTGCATACCTCGGATTTGGCACCGCAAGTTGAACAGCCTATCGCTGTTCTCGTGAAGTAGAAGCGTTGGAGGATTGATCTGCCGGTGGTCAGTTATTTGCTGCTGTCGCGGATCAATTTCCGCTAATGAAACCAAGGTAAAAAGCATGTCTTCTGACAACCGGGTCAGTGCTTCATCAAGCAAGCGGGAGATCGGCAGAACGCTAGCTGTTGGTCTGTTGTTTGTGGCGGGTTACATGAGCAACTCCATTTATCCGAGTTTTGTGGGTGCCATTGCCAATACTTCCCGGCTACATGATGTGAGTATTGGCGATTTGGCTACAGCAGAATTTCTGGCTTTTGGCGTCGTGCTCTTGTTGGCGGGGCGATATTTGCCACAACGTAAGCTCAGGTTGACGGCAGGCATTTGCCTCGTCATCCATCTGTTGATGGCATATGCCATGACAAAATTTCCACCGGGGATGCTGATTATTTGCCGCTTGCTTTATGGCACAGCTAGTGGAGTACTGGTGTCAATTGCATATATTCACTTGGCTCAGTCAGCACTTCCGGGGCGTACAGTGGCAGTGTACACGACAAGTGTAATGGTCACGGGAGTGGTCTGGTCGCTGGTTTTGCCTAAAGTCCTAGTGCCGCTTTTTGGGTATTCACAAATTTTCCTTTTTCTCACTTTCTTTTCATTCGTTGCACTTATTTTCTTAAAGTTTTGTCCCGACGAAAGTATTGTCAAAGAGTCGACTGACGCCAGGTTAGTCGCTTCAGAAAATAACAAGCTCGCGTTATCGCCGGTATTGATTCTTTGCAGTGTGGGAATGTGGTCATTTTTCATGATGATCTTCTGGGTTTATGCTGATCCCATTGCGAAAAATATTCCTGGATCGGTGGCAAAAAATTGGCTGACCATTTCGCTTGTCTGCCAGATTTTCGGGGCCGCATTATCGGCATTGTTCGTCGAAAAAATTCCCGCAATTCCGATGCTGAGTATTGGCCTTTGCATTTCTATCATTCAGATTGTTGCGATTCTTGCTGGTGTGGATGGTATAGGTTTTGTGATGTGGACAGGGATTTATGGATTCCTCGGATATTTCCTCGTTGCTTTTTATATCAAGGTTCTCAACAAAACCGATCCGACTAATCGTGCGGTAATTTTATTCCCGGGTGTGCAGATGCTGACGGCGAGTATTGGTCCAATGCTTGTTTCCAAGTTGGTATCTGAAACCAATATATCGGGTGTATTGAAAATTGATCTGATAGCGATTGTTACTTCACCTATTTGTCTCTGGTTGGCGATGGTTGTACATAAACGAGCTGCCGGACGTGTGCAGCGTGTTGGACTCGCTGGTGGTGAAAGCCATTAGATTCTGAGTAAGCCGTTCCGCTGGAGATAATTGCCTGATGGGTATCGACTTCATCGAGGGCCACTTATAAAATTCGGAGTAGTTGTGGATAACGTTACGAACAGTCAGCCTCTCGAGGATGCGGTAGGCAACACTAGTAAACAAGCGCGACTTTCCGGCCGCATGGGTACGACATCACTTATGTTGACCGTGCTTGCTTTTGCTGCACCGATGGCCGTGGTCGCAGGATATCTGCCATTTACGATTGTCGCCGATGGACCCGGTGCAAGTCTGGCTTTGTGTTTGACAACCGCAATTCTGCTCTTGTTTACAGTGGGCTATGTAACCATGACGCGGCACGTTCCGAAGCCCGGGGACTTTTATGCGTTCATTAGCTCGGGGTTGGGCAACGTACCCGGATTGGGAGCCGCATTTCTGGCTGTTATATCCTATGTGGCGCTTTTGCTCGGGGGGTACGTATTTTTTGGAATTAGCGTGAGTTCGGCAATTGTTAGTCTGGTTGGAGTCCAAACGGAATGGTGGGAATGGTCGCTGGTTGGTTGGATCGCCGTCAGTGCGTTGGGGTATTTGCACATTGAATTGTCTGCCAAGGTTCTGTCGGTTTCTATGATGATAGAAATTGCCATCGTGATGATTTTCAATGTGGCCGTTATTCATTCCGGGGGCGCGGATGGCCTGTCGGTCGAACCATTTACGCCGTCAGCCTTTATTCGGGGAGATGTCGGCGTCACTTTGCTGTACGCGATTCTGCTGTTTGTCGGATTCGAGGCAACTGCGCTGTTCAGAGATGAACTGGTCGAGCCGGATCGGACTATCCCACGTGCTACATATGGCGCGGTAATTCTGGTCGGACTTTTGTATACGCTTTCTTGCTATGCGCTCGTGTCGGCTTACGGCCAGCGTGTATGGGATATCGCGAAAGATGATCCGGCTTCGATGTTTGCCCATGCGATCAGCATCTATGCTGGTCGGACCATGGCCGAAGTGACTCAAGTGTTCGTGAGCATGTCTGTGCTCGCTTCGTTGATCTCGATCCACAATGTGCTTTCCCGCTATGTTTTCAATTTGGCCGCAGATCGGGCATTTCCGAAATATTTTTCAAGTGTGCACTACCAACATCGCTCGCCGCATGCAGCTTCCAATCTGATTGCGTTCGTTGCGTTGCTGCTCATTGGATTGCTCCTATTTACCCATGCCAATAGTGCGGAGACGTATGGGATGGCTGCGGGTATTGGTGGGCTCGGCGTTGTCGTGCTGATGGCAATGGTGAGTTATTCCGCCGTCGCATGGTTTGCCAGAAATGGCATGCCTAAAGAAGAAAATGCCTTCAAGACGTTAATCGCACCCGGAATATCCGCCATTGTTCTTACGCTGACCGCGATCTTTGGAGTTATCCATCTCGACCTCGTAGTCGGCGGAAAACCAGGGGAATATGGGTGGGTTACGTATTTGCTGCTTGCGGCATTCGTGATCGGAAGCCTGGTTGCGTTCTATTTCCGCTGCGCAATGCCGGAGGTATATCAAAATCTTGGGCGTGCAGAGCGTGTTTTTGAGTTTTTGGCAAATCGACAGGAGCGGGCCGATCAATTATCGGATTGAGCTTGTCGCCGTATTTCATTGCTTCGGGTCTGGCCAAGGCCTGAGCTTCCCAGCGGCGGCGCCGGATTTTTGTGAGATTTGGTATTTTGCGAGGCTCGCCCTCAACGGTTCTGCCGCTTTCAATTGAAGTTGGAAAAAAATATATCGCTTTGGTGTTTCTGCGCAGCCTAGTATGGCTGCATTACATTGGGGATGTTTTATGGGCATGAGAGTAAGGAAGGTTGCTGTCGCATTCGTGGCCTTCGCGACGCTGCAGGGTGTGTCGATATTGGCGAAAGCGGGTGAGACCGATGCAGCCGCAGACTGGCGCTTGCTTGGCGGCGGTAACGACCAGCAGTTCCATAGCTCCGCAGCTCAAATTGATCAGGGAAATGTTGGCAAGCTCGGGTTGGCCTGGTATGTAAACATGGATTCGGGTGATGGTCTCGTCGGTCAGCCGCTGATCGCGGACGGCGTCATCTATCAAAGCGGGCCGCCCGGCCGCATTTACGCCAACGATCTGAAAACCGGGAAGTCGCTCTGGACGTTCGCGCCGCAGACTTCCTATCCGGCAAATAGCAGCTGGACCGCATATTGGGCCTCCCATGTCAATCGCGGTCTGGCGATGGATGGGGACAATCTGTATGTCGGTGCCTACTGCAATCTTTTGGCAGTCAGCCGCACTACACACAAGCTCGTGTGGTCCGTTCCCTCCTGCGATATGACGAAGATGCAGGGCATTACCGGCGCTCCGCGTGTCGGTGGCGGCAACGTGTTCATCGGCAATGCGTCGGGCGATATGGGGACCGACCGAGGCTTTTTGGACGCGTTTGATGGAAAAACCGGCAAGCATCTGTGGCGCTTTTACACGCAGCCTGGCGATCCTTCCAAGCCGTTCGAAAGCGAGATCATGGCGAAAGCGGCCCAAACCTGGGGTACAAATTATTGGAAATATAGCCACGGTGGTACGAGCCCGTGGGATGCCATTACCTACGACGACAAATCCAATACTGTTTATTTCGGGACGGATGGTCCTGCTCCTTGGTCGCCGAAGGATCGTGCACCGGATGCCGGCGACGAATTGTTTACTGACTCGATCGTTGCCGTCGATGCAACGACCGGGGAGTACAAATGGCATTTTCAAACGGTCCAGCACGATGGTTGGAACTTGGCTGCGACCATGCACATCATGCTGGCTGATTTGCCTTCTGCGGATGGCGGTAGTCGCCGTGTGGTGATGACTGCGCCCAAGAACGGCTTCTTTTATGTCCTGGACGCCAAGACCGGTCAATTCATCAGCGCCAAGAACTATGTTCCAGTGAATTGGACCAAGGGCCTTGATCCGAAGACCGGCCGGGCGATCCCGTCTGATGAAGGGAATTACTGGGACGGCAGGAAAGGTAATGTGATTCCTTTGCCTGGTGACGTGGGCGCGCATAGCTGGGAGCCGATGGCTTACGACCCCAAGAATCATCTCGTTTTCATCCCAGCTTCGATCGTGCCAGTTTCGATGTATCCAAGTAAGGATTCGTTCGGTGGTGTTGCCGCTGACTACTATTACGGTTTCCGGGCCGATGCCAAGGTGAAGACCCATGGCGAGTTGATTGCTTGGGATCCGCGAACTCAAACAGCGCGGTGGAAGGCTGATCGACCGTTGCCGGTGAATGGTGGTGTGTTGGCTACCGCGAGTGGTCTGGTTTTTGAAGGGACGGGCGACGGTAAGGTGCAGGCTTTTGCTGCCGATTCAGGGAAATTGCTCTGGACATACGATGTCGGTGGGTGCGTGCTTGCTGCACCAACCGTGGTCACGGTGGATGGTACGGAATACCTGATCATCGCCAGCGGCAATGGAGGTGCGTCGGGCATGCGTGGAATTCCGCGCCTGATGAATACCTTGCGTAGCCAAGGTCCGGCGCGCCTGCTTGCCTTCAGGCTGGGCGGTGCTTCGAGGTTGCCGATTGCACCTCCTGTCGCGTTCCCCAAGCCAAGCTTGCCGAAACCGGCCGATGAGCTTGCGGCAGCCCGCGGTGGGCTGGTCTTTTCGAAAAATAGTTGTTCCGCATGCCACGGCTTAAACGCAGTGGGTCCGGGTGCCAGCATCATTCCTGATCTTCGCATGATGTCGGCCGGTACCGAGTCAGCTATGCATCAGATCGTGATTGATGGCGCTTTCAAGCAGGCCGGTATGCCAGCATTCTCGGATATGACTGCCCAGGAACTCTCGGATCTGAAGGTTTACATCGAATCCCAGGCATGGAAGGGATATGCGGCAGATCTGGCTCGTCGACACGGCGGCGCTTCGGATCCTGTGAACTGAACGATACTCCACGTGAAGGGGCGCGTGCCTAGGTTCGCGCTTCTCGCGTCGATGAATAATTTTCTGAAAAAGTGCCCCGTTGCCGGCGGGCAGAAGATGTTCGGCGTCCGATTTTCTTCGTTGATCGAGGGTGATGGAAGCACATTGCAAGTTAAGCCAAGATCAATATTTCTGAGGACTGGAAAATGTCGAGTAAAGAGCAAACTAACAATGACCTGATGGCACGACGAGCGAAAGCAGTGCCCAGAGGGATTGGAAATGCTCACCCCGTATTTGCGGAGCGTGCCAGCAACGGTGAAATCTGGGACGTTGAAGGTAAGCGCTATATCGATTTTTGCGCGGGTATTGCTGTTCTGAACACGGGCCACCGTCATCCCAAAATCTCGGCGGCTGTCGCCCAGCAGGCGGAAAAGTTTTCGCATACCTGCTTCCAGGTGGTCGCGTATGAATCGTACGTCGAGCTCGCAGAGCGACTGTCGGCCCTCGCGCCCGGGAATTTCGAGAAGAAGGCGTTCTTCATGACTACGGGTGCGGAAGCCGTTGAAAACGCTATCAAGGTCGCACGCCATCATACAAAGCGTTCCGCTGTCATTTCGTTCGACGGCGCGTTCCACGGTCGCACTTTCATGGCGATGGCGCTGACCGGAAAAGTCGCCCCATACAAGGCCGGCTTCGGGCCGATGGCCGCCGAAGTGTATCAGGCTCTTTATCCGTCGGAGCTCGAAGGGGTCTCGACGGAATGCGCGCTTCATAGTGTCGAACGTCTGTTCAAGTACACGGTGGATCCGCATCGCGTAGCCGCAATCATCGTAGAGCCGGTACAGGGCGAAGGCGGTTATACGCCCGCACCCGCTGCGTTCCTGAAAGGCCTACGCGAAATTTGCGACAAGCACGACATCTTGCTGATTGCCGATGAGATTCAGACCGGCGTGGGTCGAACCGGGCGTATGTTCGCGATGGAGCATCACGGCGTGGTGCCGGACCTGACGACGATGGCCAAGGGTCTCGGTGGCGGTATGACCATTTCGGCTGTTGTGGGCCGCGCAGATATTCTGGATTCAGTGCCGGCAGGTGGCCTTGGCAGCACATATGCGGGCCATCCGATGGCCTGTGTTGCTGCACTGGCTGTCTTGGACGTGATGAAAGAAGAGCACCTTTGTGCTCGCAGTGAAGCTATCGGCGAGCGTATGCGCGGACGGTTCAATGGGCTCCGCTCACGTGTGCCCGAGATTGCCGATGTCCGCGGACTGGGTGCCATGACCGGCATCGAGTTCAGGAAGAGCTATCAGCCCGCTCCGGAACTTGCCAATGCGTTGAAGGCCGACGCATTCGATCGCGGCCTGCTTCTGCTGACGTGCGGCTCATACGGCAATGTCCTGCGGATCATGCCGCCATTAACGGTGTGCGACGCAATTGTTGACGAGGGAATCGACATCATCGAATCGATTTTGCTTGAGCTATAGCCCGTGAGGCAGTGGAAGTCGTAGGCATTATCGCACCTTGGAACTTCCCGATTGCCATTCGGGCATGGAAGATTGCCCCTGCTCTGGCGTAAGGTAACTGCGTTGTCTTTAAACCGGCCGAGGACATGCCGTCTTCCGCGTGGGCACTGAGCGAGATCATTAGCCGGGCTGGGTTCGGCGATGGCGTGTTCAATCTTCTGATCGGCCCAGGCAGTGTTGTCGGCAAGACTATGTTGGAAAGTCTCAAGGTAGATGCCATCACCTTTACTGGTTCCACGATTACCGGGGCACGAGTGATGGCGACGGCGGGCGCCCGCTTTGGAAAGCTTCAGTTGAAAATGGGCGGGAAAAATCCGCTCAGCGGTTACTGACGGCGCAGATCTTGAGACCGCGCTCAATTGCACCATCCAGGGCTCCTATTACTCGACGGGGACAGCGCTGCACAGCTTCGAGCCGAATTATCGTCACAGAGGCGATCTAGTCAAATTTCGTGACGCGCTTATCGATCGACTCGGTAGCCTTCGGGTCGGACACGCGCTGGCTCCCGACTCCCACATCGGGCCGGTCGTCGACGCTAACCAACTTGAGACAGATCTGAAGTACGTCGACATAGGTAAGAACGAGGGCGCAACACTCGCATATGATGGTGAGCATTTGACGCGCGACACAAGCGGCTATTTCATGGCGCCAGCATTGCTCACCGATGTAGACAACACAATGCGCGTCGCTCGGAAAGAGATTTTTGGCCCGGTGGCAGTCTGATTGCAGACCGCGACTTCGACGACGCCTTGCAGAAAGGCAAATGATTCTGAGTTCGGTCTTTCCGTAGGTATCTGTACGACTTCGCTCAAGCTTGCCAGTCATTTCAAGCGCGAGATTCAGGCAGGAATGGTGATGGTCAATGTGCCTACCGCCGGGGTCGATTATCACGACCGTTTGGAGGTAGAAAACGTCCAGTTACGGTTCACGAGAACAAGGGAGCTATGCCGTGGAGTTCTATACCACGGTGAAGACCTCATATAACGGCTAGACGCCTAGTGCGTTTGCCCAATGGCATTTTTTTAAGTGGAGAATCTACGTGGAAACACCTCGTCGCACCTTTTTGATCCGGACCATGGGCTTTGCTTCGGGCCTTGCAATGTCGCGGTTCGCCTTTGCTGATGCAGCCTCAGTGTCGGAAGCCGACCCCATGGCAGGAGCGCTTGGCTACAAGGCCAACGCGGCCAAGGTCGACAAAACAAAATACCCGAGGTATACCGTCGGTCAAGCTTGCGGCAATTGCGCGTTATTTCAGGGCCCACCGAACAGTACGTCCGCACCATGCTCTGTATTTGCCGGCA
The DNA here is from genome assembly GCF_001865575.2 of Paraburkholderia sprentiae WSM5005. NCBI lineage: Bacteria > Pseudomonadati > Pseudomonadota > Betaproteobacteria > Burkholderiales > Burkholderiaceae > Paraburkholderia > Paraburkholderia sprentiae. The sequence goes on along the minus strand of NZ_CP017565.2, from coordinate 357,008 downwards.
AGGAGGTTGCCGCCAAGGGATGGTGCAGCGCTTATAGCAAAAGGGCGTGAAGCTGATCCAAGCCGGAGAGGGTCCTCACCGGGTTGACTAACTGCTCGCGGGGCATCCGCTGACTGATCTGGGTAAGGTTTTATTTTTCGAAAACAAAGTTCGATAAATAGATAAAGCTTGTTATTAAATCGAGCGTACGATTGGGCTATAAGGGTGCGCTAATTACATTTTTCGAAATTTATAGCTGTTTATATAACCAAATTTCAAAAAGATGTAATTTCTCAATTGTCACGGTGCCCAATTTCCCCGAATTTCATCTATATTGAATGAGGTAGCATATGAACTACGCGCAAGACTTGCTCGCAACAGATCATCGTCACCTGATTCATCCATTTTTGCCTAAAAACAAGCTTGAACGTACGATTTTTACGCGCGGCAAGGGTTGCAAACTCTGGGATGTGCAGGGGCGAGAATATCTGGATGGAACGGGTGGGCTATGGCTGGCTCAAATCGGTCACGGACGTGAAGAAATCGCCGAAGCAGCTGCGCGTCAGATTAAGCAGCTGGAGTACTTTACTTGCTTCTGGGACTATTCCCACGAACGTGCAATTGAGCTTGCCGAAGTGCTTGCAGTGCTTGCACCTGACGAGCTACAGATGAGCTTTTTTACTAGCGGTGGATCCGAAGGCGACGACGCCGCCATCAAAACCGCTCGCTTTTATCACACTCAAAAGGGCCAGCCCAGCCGTACCTGGATTCTTTCACGGAACTCCGCCTATCATGGTGCAGCTTACGGTGGAGGAACAGCTACCGGCTTCGAAGCAATGCGGGAAGGCACCGGACCGGGGCTGCCACACGTAGCCTATCTGACATCGCCGAATGCATATCGCAGTTACTACTTCGATGGTCAGGATCCTACTGATTTCTGCGTCGCGGAACTTGAGAAGACGATCGCCTCTATCGGGGCTGAAAACATTGCCGCAATGATCGCCGAGCCAATCATGGGTGTGGGTGGTATGGTCATTCCCCCGGCCGATTACTGGGCCCGAATGTCTGCTGTGCTGAAAAAACACGGAATCCTTCTGATTTTTGATGAAGTGGTCACTGCCTTCGGACGCACCGGCACTTGGTTTGCGTCCGAAAGGTTTGGCGTTACACCGGATATTGTGGTCACCGCTAAAGGGATCTCGAGCGGTTATATCCCGTTGGGTGCCGTATTGATGACCCGTGACGTGGCCGATATTGTTCGAGAAGGGTATGGAATCCCGTTTGGCTATACCTATTCAGGACATCCCGTTGCGTGCGCGGTAGCCTTGGAAAATCTTCGGATTATTAAGGATGAAGACCTGATTGCTCGTTCCAACAAGATGGGGGCATATTTCGCAGAGCAGTTTACCGCGCTGCGTGACAATCCCTGTGTCGGTGAAGTGCGGCAAATAGGCATGGCCATCGGGATCGAATTGGTCACGGACAAGAAATCACGTCAGCCCATCCCCGAGGCCGCGTTAACTATTCCGGACGTTATCCGAGAGGAAACGGGCGTGATTGTCCGAATCAGCAATTACAACAATATCTGCATGTCGCCGCCGTTGACGATAAGCAGAGAAGAAGCGGATAGAGCGGTCGAAGCGGTGTGCGGTGTGTTAAAGCGACTGAAGCCGGACGGTACTGTTTGATGCAGATTAGGTCTGAAACGCTGTGACCGTTTCGGGTCGGTGTTTCAGCTGCCGCGAATGCACCGTACCAAAGCCTGAGTAGGTTTGGGAGTTTGATGATGAGCCCGTTAAGCGGACGCTGGCTTACATCATAAATCAGGTACTTTTATGAGCGATGAACGAGTTGTAATTATTGGCGGGAGCCACGGCGCGGCCCAGCTTACTGCGAGTCTTCGGCAGGAAGGGTGGGCGGGGAAAATTTCGCTTGTGAGTGCCGAGGCAGTCATTCCGTATCATCGTCCACCACTTTCGAAAGCCTACCTGGCGGGTGCACAACATCCCGACGAAATTCTTATTCGACCGGCGAACTTTTACGACACGGCGAATGTGGAATTGGTCTTGGGAATGCGCGTGGTCGCAATCGACCGGAACGAGAAGTCAATTCAGCTGACCAATGGTGCCCGGATTTCTTATGACAAGCTTGTTCTAACCACCGGGGCATCTGCCCGGAAGCTGACGCTTCCTGGCGATCATTTGCCGGGCGTGTTGTATTTCCGAGAAATGAAAGATGTGGATCGGATCCGAGACTTCGCTGGACGAGGCAAGCGCGCCGTCATTATTGGGGGTGGCTATATTGGACTGGAAGCGGCGGCATCGCTACGAAATCTGGGCATGCATGTAACAATAGTCGAAGCTCTTTCGAGGGTATTGCAACGTGTTACCGTGACAGAGATTTCAGAGTTCTACACGCGAATCCATCGAGAGGAAGGTGTAGAGATTCTGACCGGGATCATGGCGACTTCTATCAACGGCAACCTTCACGTCGAGAGCGTTTCGTGTGGTGACGGATTGCAATTGAAGGCTGATCTGGTAATTGTCGGTATCGGCGTGCGACCGGAAATCAGTCTTGCAGAAGACGCCGGGCTCGAGATTAATGATGGCATTCGGGTAGACGAATTTGCCAGGACAAGTGATCACGACATTTTGGCAGCGGGCGATTGCACAAACCATTGCAATCCGATCTATCAAAGATTTATTCGCCTTGAATCGGTCCAGAATGCGACCGATCAAGCCAAAACGGCAGCCAAAACAATTTGCGGAAAGCTTGAGCCTTACAGGGCGCTACCTTGGTTTTGGTCGGATCAATATGACGTAAAGTTGCAAATCGCAGGTCTGTCGCAGGGCTATGATCACATTGTGATTCGTGGCGAATGGAAGGCGGGCCGGAGCTTTGCCGTGTTCTATTTCAAGGAACGCAAATTTCTCGCAGTGGATGCGATCAATCGTCCTAAAGAGTTCATGCTGTCGCGCCGCCTGCTGACGGACGGTCATTCGCCTGATCTGGAGCGGCTTCATGACGAAGCTCTACCTATCCAGGATCTACTGATAGCGTAACGGGTCAGGGGAAAGTTGTGCCTGTAATCGAGTTTATCTGCCACGATGGTGCAATCCATCGGGTTAACGTCACATCCGGGACAAGCGTCATGCAAGCGGCGGTGCGTCAGGGGCTAGACGCCGTGCTGGCCGAGTGCGGCGGCTGCAGCAGCTGCGGGACGTGCCATGTGTATATAGATGAGGCTTGGACGGACAAACTGAACCCGCCAAGCGAAACCGAGCGAAGTATGCTTGACTGCGTAATAAAACCTGCGCCCAATAGCCGGCTCAGCTGTCAGATACAGATGTCAGACGAACTCGATGGTCTTGTAGTTAGTCTTCCAGAATCGCAGTTCTGATTCAACGCACGCCGTCCGTTCATGGCGGTTCGGCGCTTCCTAGGCACCAATCTACGGGGCAGTGAAGATTTTCGATAACGCGCATCCAGACTATCAGTCCGACTGCGCGGTTGGGGAAAAGATGAAGCGTAGCGTTCGAGAATGTGATGGCGAAGTGCAAGAGAAGAAAGGGAGATCCGTCGCTCGACATATCGGCATTCTTCTGTTTGACGGATTCTCTCTACTGAGCACTAGCGCAATCGCCGAGATGTTCCAACTTGCGAACGAGATTTACAGAAGGCGCAATCATGATCACAAGCCGTACAACGTCACTTTTTACTCGGCGAGGCGCAAAAATTCGATGTTCCTTATCAATTGACATATGGACACGCGCATGTGATTCCGGCGACGTTGGCAAGTTCGACGGAGTGTTCATCGCTGATGGACCGGGTGTCGGGAATGCGCTCGGACAGCCTGGTCGTCAACCGGGGCGACATGGATTTGCATGACACGCTGATCGGTGCATAGGCCAGACGGCTGGCGGCAGATGGATGCAATACGATCGCCTTGGCCCAGTTCAGCATGGCGCGAGCAAAGGCGTCTGCGAACAGGCCAGCGGTAAGCCAGTATTGACGGCAGTCCATAGCGCTGTCCTCGCGCTGAGACGGCGTCTGAGCAGAGGGAAATCGGAGCCAAACCTGGTGGGTTGTGGATCAGAGCATGCATGGAACGACCTGTCCTGTGGGACAGGGAGGCCAAGTACCTAGTCGTTTAGCGGACATTTTCGAGAATCGGGCCGGCTGCACGGACACTTGTGAGGTATCCGGGACCAGCTGATAGGAATGTATCACCACCCTTTTGCGGACTAGGCATGCAAAATAAGAAATCAGGAAAAATTACTCTACTCGGCACGGGGTTGATGGGTAGTGCCATGGCGAAAGCTATGCTTAGCGCCGGATACACAATCAGCGTCTGGAACAGGACGCAGTCGAAATGCGCACCACTTGAGGATTGCGGTGCTACCGTTTTCTCATCGGCTGAAGCGGCGATAGCGACTTCCGATATTATCTTCCTTGTTATAAGTGACTATGCTTCCTCCGTAGCCTTGATCGCCGATGCAGATCTGCACGGTAAGACTGTCGTCCAACTTGCAACCGGTGGCATTGAGGATGCCGTGGCACTCGAAAAGCTTTGCGCAGCCCGAGGAGCCTTAGGCTACATGGATGTCAAGGTAATGACATATCCAAGTCACATCGGCACGCCAGGCGGGTTGCTTCTTGCAAGCGGTCGCCCAGATGTCTTTGCGCGGCAGGAAACGCTATTCAAATCCTTTGGCAATTGCAGGTTCGTTGGTGAAGATGTCTCGGCCGCCACGACCGTCATGTTCGCGTGGAGTGTTCATTTTCAGGTTGGACTTGCAGGGGTATTGGAGTCCATCGGCGCAGCAGGCGCTCTCGGTGTGGACCCGAAAATTGTTTTCGAGATTGCCTCGGTCTTGGGTAGTGACGTGGAAGGCATCCTGACGCGCTGGCAAGATGCCGCGAGCCGTCCGGGCCCGCCTCCTGCCGGAATTTCCGGTACAGTCAATGATTACCTTGTAGCGGCGGACTTGATACTCGGCTCAACTGAAAAAGCCGGAGTTACGCTCCCCGTTATGAGCGCCGTAAGGTCCACATTTGGCCAATGGGCTGATCAGGGGTTTGGTTATGCCGATATAGAAGCCGCATTTCAAGCATCTCGCATACAGTCACTCCGGAATTGAGAGGCGGACCTTTTTATCGATTTCCAGTGGCGACGGTGCCGCAAAAGCTGACCGAGCGCGGCCGCACCGTTGCAGCTGGAAGTCGTCAGGTCGCCGCTGCGGCTCCCGCCGCTGCGGACCACCGTGTTCTGGCACCGCCGTTACAACCACGACGAGGGCAGTGGTTGGCTCTGCTCACTTTGTGTCGCGGGTATTTTTTCGGGCAACATGACTGGCAATGTGACGTCATTGGCAGACAGGATCGCCACAGGCGACCCGCGTTCGGGGCTCTCACTCCTCGCGATCATCGTGCTCTTCATTGTGGGAGCGATGCTTTCTGCGCTTCTTCTCGAGTTTCGCGGTGCAGGTAACCGGGCCCGGCTGCGCAACGCGGTGACTCGCTCCTGGGTCCAGAAGTTACCTTGGCCGGTTCGCAGGCCATTGCGATTGAGCACGCCGGCAATCACAGATCCGGACAGATACGGACGACCTGGCGCACGGCATCAATTGCGTCGCGTGACATATGCGTGGTGTCCCCTCCGCGACGCCGACGCGGCACGCGAATCTCGGTATGTACTCAGACTTAACTTCAAGATTGCTCGTCGAAACCAGGTTACCGATCGACCGTATCGCAAAGCAATGCGGCTGGACAAGCGGAGCGTCTGTCGCGTGCCTTCAAAAGGCTTTTCGCAGCGACTCCGCTGAGTTCCGCGGCACGCGTAGCCTGTCGGCAGTTGCCCGGGTAGCAGGCAGAGGGCTGTTGGCAGTTCTCGCGCTTCCTGTGTTGAAGGATCGCATAGATCGATCGGTCATCAGAGACCGGCTTGCAGTACCACTCCGCTAGGAGTTTGGCAAGGTCATAACACCGTACTTGGGCGTGCCCTTCCAGGTTTCAGAATGTGCAACTGAAGGCAAAAAAGACGAGTCGCATACCTAAATGTAGGTCGTGCCGGTCTACATCGGTTTGACGCTGCATGGCGCAAGGTTCGACTTTTATTGAAGGGGAAAGAAATGCAAAGCGTACAAGGACTCCGGGCTCGGTCATTGGACGGCATCTGCGTGGTTGCAGGCGCGCTGCTGGCAACGAACATACGCTTCGGCGAGTACCTTTAGGGGCGACCGGATAGCCCTCACGTCACGCTCGCACTGGCGATCGCGCTTGTTCCGCGCGTCCTTGAAGACGCGGATAAGCAGCTCACGAACATCTTTGAGCATAACAATGAAACCGGCGAGTGCCTTGGTGCAAGGTTTTTCAGTGGGGGTTACCGTGCAACATTTGGTTGTAGGCCATGCCAGGTTGGGCCTTTACCCCAATGCTACATAGGAGTGTGTTGCATCCACCAGTTGAATCCGCCCTCCGCAGCGGACCTTCATGTGTAGATCATGTCAGTCGCGTCTCCGGTCTCATGGAAAAGAGGTAGGTGCACGATGATCGCGCAGCCGTTTCCCGGTGAACTGACAACAACGATCCGGCCACCCAGCATCAGGACGCGCTCCTCCATTCCCGCCAGTCCGAACGATCTTTTTCTGGTCGCCAGAGGATCGAATCCTTGACCGTCGTCCCGTACTTCCAGCACACAGGAATCCGGCGTTCGCTCGAGCGTGATGGTCACCTGGCTGGCCGCAGCGTGACGGGCAACATTGGTCAGCGCCTCCTGAACTACGCGAAACAGTACGATAGCGCGGTCCTCGTTCAGTACGAGGTTCTCGTCCTGCACGCGGAGGCGACACACCGTGCGGGGGTTGCGGTTGAATTCTGCAGCGAGCCACTCGAGCGCAGCCCCAATGCCTGCGTCCAGTGCTGCTGGGCGTAGCGACGCGATGACACCCCGGACAACCCGCATGGTGTTGTCCACCAGCGCCGTCAGTGCCTGGGCCTGTTCGGCCAGCGCTGGGAGGTCCTTGCCAAACTGCACGGCTAACATCGATGCCCTCATGCGAAGGGCGGTAAGGTGTTGTCCCAGGTCGTCGTGCATTTCCCGTGCAATGTGCTTGCGCTCTTCCTCACGAGCCGTCTCGCGACGGGAGGTGAGCTCTCGCAGCATCTCGTAGGACTCACGCAAGCGGTGCTCTGCTTTCTTGCGTTCCGTCAGATCGAGCACGAACGCGACACCCTCGTTTCCGCCCGCCTCGAACGTGGCGACGCCGATCAGCACGGGGACGCGGCTGCCGTCTTTGCGGAAGTACTCCTTTTCGAAAGGTTCCAGGCGCCCAGTCACTTTGTGTTGTGGTATCCATTGACTCAGGTCACGGGCGAGCCATTCCGGTGGCGTGAGGTCCATCCAGCGTAGCCGGCCCGCCATGAGGTCCTCGCGGTCGTAATCCACAATGCGCAGAAACGCGTCGTTGGCCTCAAGAACGTGACCTTCGAAATCCCATATGAAAATACCGATGATGTTGGCGTCGACGAGGCGCCGGATCTTGGTTTCGCGTTGTTCGAGTTCGCGGTACAAGCGGGTATTCTCGAGCGACGTCGCCGCCTGGGAAGCAAGAAGCCGAAGCACCGCAATCCGGGCCGGCGCGAAGACGCGCCTCCGGGCCAGCTCGGCCAGCGTCTTGTCGCCCTTGAGCGCCGCGAGTGCCACCTTTGCCTTGAGCGCCGGTGAGTGTGTCCGTCGGTTGCGTTTCGTCATCTTCTGGTTCCTTGTTGCCGGCCATAATGACCGAATCACGCCGCCCAAGCTCTTCCACTTACCGACCTGTCCGAATTCTCGGCGCCACCTCTCTTCGCACTGAACCGACATTTACTGCGTGCGTCGCCCTGCCGAAAGCAACTCAGCGAACCGCTTCGCCACACAGCATCGTTTCACCGAGCTCACCCAAAATCCGTCCGGCTTTTAAGGAAAGGCCCGTTGATCGCACTACTGGGACGCAAACACTAATGTAACAACGCCATCCCACTGCACGCATGACAGCACCGCTGAGCGCGTCATGGTCCGCTGCAGAAAATGGCCGTTAGCAAGAGGGGGACAACTTGATGAATGACAGCGCCGCTGCCGGTCTGGCGCGCGTGCGCTTCTACTGACTCGGTGGGGCCGATTACTACCACGCCATAGGCTGACTCCGTGACGGGCCGGCCATCGCCGCGTTTGAACAGTGCATCGTCGTGTTCATACCCGAGGACGGCGTAGACGGGAAAGCCAAATGCGGTCAACTTGCTGCCGTGCGCCGGTCGAAATGCGTTGACCGAGTTTGCTTCGACGCGCATCGGATTCGGATCGATATACTGGCTCTTTAGGAGCGGGGCGATGAACGCGTGTGCGTTCGATCTACAGTCGAGTTGCGGATCGAGCGCGTAGGCGTAGGACGAGCCCGAAGGGAGCCCCGCGGCGATTGCAGTAAGTACCGTTACCCAGGCGTAGATTGCGGAAACCTTCATTAGTCGCTCCACTCAATCGAGCTTGCTCACGATCCGGGACCAGCATGTCCTGCACCCGCTCCGGTTTCATGGCCAGCGGTCAGAAGCGCATTCCAGGTCAGCGTGAGGGCCTCCATGGTGGCGCTCCGGCACCATGTCTTCAAGATGACGAAGACTCCGCGCACAGGCCTCTCTGGCTCCGAGACAAATCGGATTCCTCACCATTCGCCAATGCCGATTCAAACGCATGAACAAAACGCTGAAACGCATCCAGGGTTCCATGGACGCTTCGGTACTCGGTGCGACCGATCCTGCCGTCAAGTACGACCAGCATTCCGGCATTCCCCGCCAATTCCAAGATGTTCATTCCGTTCTCCTCGATCGCCCGACTATCGACCCGTCGCTCACGCCGCAAGCCGGTAAGAGCGCATCGCGGGCCTCTCAGCATCCAGCGAGACCGGGTTCCTCAAACGGAAATCGGTCCGACCTGATACAGGTATTGCCTTGCCAGCTGGATCCGGTCCACGATCTCTAGTAATCTCGATGAGCTAACGGGATCATATGGAAGTGCCCCAGCCCGGAACGGGACTATAGACGTGCCGTTCCCCCGCTTGATCAGCGCAGTGCGTTTTGAATACCTGCTCATTGGACACGTCCCCAGCACGCGATGCGACAGCCTGGACCATCGCAACGCCCACCGCCCCCACTATTCCACCACCCCCCGCACGCCGTTTCATCGCAGTCCCCTCCGATGCAGGATCTCCTTGGCGCTCGTCATCCGCACAGTCTGGCGAGCACCAACGAGGATTTAAGGCCCGGCGATTTCAGACACCCACAGCGCGAAACCGCGGCTTGTACTAAAAATGCGAGCCCTGCCGTGTTATCGCACGGCCGACCAGACCGGCCGGACTTCCCGCTCTTCCGTGCGAGATCTGTCTATCCAGTTCGTGGGTAGGTACGCATCACTGGCCCTCTGGTCGTGGGCGGGAACACGCACCACGATCCGTCATCGTGCCGGAAGAAGAAAATGGCCAGCAAGCCTGTCATACGCAATGACTCGACGCGTACGCACCGTCTCTGGCTCGAGCCCGAACGACTGTATCGGGTCAGGCGGACCGGCATGGCCGGCGTTGGCGCCAGCCATTTGTCGATCAACCAGCGCAAGGACGTCTCATTGGTGTTCATCTGCTGCTCCTTCAATCCCATGGCCGTTGATCGGCCGCGCCCCTTGTCGTGCGCCGTCACGTCGCCACGTCCTCGAGGAATTCAGTGTGCGAACCGGCCGCTGACTCGTCACTGTCGCGCGAGTCGTGCTGATAGATGAGGCCGCGACGTTGCGGAAAGATCGCAGTGCGCCAGGCATTGCCCGAGAAAAATCCCGTAGTGGGCGCAGCCGCGGGCCGTCAGGCGGTGCTTGAGCGACATGGCGGCCAAATACTATCTGGAAACGGTTCGGGTGTTCTTTCAGGAGTTCGCCTGGCGCGCGGCAACTGGCGGGTGCGCGGCAAACACGTGCGCCCGGGCGCCACCAAGACCACCGCGCTGATCACCGTGGAAGGCGAGAGGGACGATATCTGCGGGCGAGGCCGGATCCACGCGGCCCACGGCCTGTGCAGAAATAAGCAGATCTGCGAACAGATTGCGTTTCATCATTCACTCCTGTCGATTCGTTTGCGGCACCAGAAACAGCGCTGCGACAGGGTGAACTGTAGGCGTGGATGCTGCGCGCATAAATCGCAGTTTTGCTAAGTGAATTGTCACGGAATCAGAACAATCGCGGTGGCTGCACCGCGATTAGATCGAACCCCCAATCAGGCGACCCACTCCGAGACGACCGGTGTGTCGAGCGTCGGCGCGGATTCGCGTCGTTCGTAGGTACGCTGAGTACAGGTCTTGTCGAGGCCGCCGCGTCCGCTCATGAGCGGGCAGCGATCGAATTGCTCGGCGATCCAGTCGACGAATACGCGCACCTTTGGCGACAGGTGCCTGTCGAGCACGGCGTTGTATTCGTCGTAGAAGCGGCGATGTGCGTCGGCCGCTTCCCTGTTGCCGGCTGCCACGTCGCAGTAGTAGCGCAGGTGCGAATTCAGGTGGCGCTCGGGATTCATCGCCACGAAGGCCGCGTGCTGCAGGAAGCCGGGTACACCTCGCGTCCGGCACCGGGACAGGTACCCGGCACCGTATCGATCAGTTCGCGCGAACCGGTCGAGCGGTTTGCTGACGGCGAATTCGTTGATGGTTGTGGGGCCGCGGCGCGCGTCGATTGGGCCACCGATCAGCGTCATGCTCCTGGGTGTCGCTTCGCCGTGGGCGGCCATCAGCGAAATAGCGGCCAGCACGGGAACGGTCGACTGGCAGACCAACACCACGTGAATTTGCGGGCCGAGGAAGCTGATAACTCGCGCACGTATGCGACATAGTCGTCGAGGTGGAGCGTCCCCTCGGAAAGGGGGACCTGGCGCGCGTCGACCCAGTCGGTGATATAGACATCGAAACCCGGCAGCATCGCCGCCACGGTGTCGCGCAGCAGGGTCGCGTGGTGTGTTCGCGCCGAATGAATATTGAGCCACCGGGGGTGCGGCAGAAATCTCGGACTCGTGTATGCTGCAAGTCCGAGGCTCTCCCGGTATTCGCGGGGACTGAGGGAGCCCAGTGATATTTTGATCCGTTTTTCGTTATACCAGCGGATGTAGGAATCGACTACCGCGATGAATTGCTCAATGGTTGTAGCCTGGCAGTCCCGAGGATAGAACAGCTCCGTTTTCAGCCGGCCGAAGAAGCCTTCGCAGGCCGCATTGTCGGGCGAGCACCCTTTGCGCGACATCGAGCGAATCAGCTTCGCGTCGCGCATACGTGAGAGCCACCCCGGCCAGCGATAGTGGGCTGCCTCGGTCCGAATGCAGGACAAGTCCCGGCGCTGGCCGGCGCTGCTGCAGTGCCATGGCCTGCGCCGACATGACCCGTCCGGCCGGCATGGTGGGCGCCATGAGTACGGGTCCAGTACAACCGCCAGATACAACCAGCCCTGCGCCGCGCGGATAAACGTGATGTCCGAAACCCAGGCGCGATTGGGCCCAGCCATGTCAAGCTGTCGGTCGAGCACGTTCTCTGCTATAGGTAGCGTATGCCTGCTGTGGGTCGTTGAGACGAACTTGCGCTTCCAGCTCGTGCGCAGGCCTGCTTCGCGCATCAGCGTACGCGCCCCGTAACGACCAATACGTAACCCTTGCTCCCGCAGCGCATGCATCACACGCCGGCTGCCATAGCTCGCACGGCTGGCGGCGAATGCTGCCTTGACGTAGCTCTGTTTCTGCAGGCTTTTTGCGCTCGGCTTTGCACGCCGATTTGCATAGTAGCCAGAGCGGCTCACCTGCAAAACACGGCAGGCGTCACTAACCGATACGGCCTCCTGTTGCAACTGAGTTACCACGCGGTACTCACTTCAGTTCCCGGGCAAAGAAGGCCGACGCTTTTTTTTAGCAGCGTGTTGTTCTCGCGCAATTGCCGGTTCTCCGCTTCAAGTTGCCCGATGCGCTGCTGTTCCTCCGTCAGCGGCTTGCCCTCGCCGGGGCCGCCAGCGCGTTCCGCATCGTACTGCGCCACCCAGCGCCGCACGGCTGTCTCGACAAGGCCCGTCGACCGGCAGACTTCGCTGACCGATAAGCCCTGGTCCGGTATCATCCGTACCACTTCCAGCTTGAAGCTGGTGTCAAATTGTCGGCGCCTGCTCGTCATCTATTGTTTTTCCTCGTCGATTCCGGATTGTCCTCCTATCGACCTGTCCGAGGAAATTTGACCACTACAGAGATCCGCTAGGCGATAGGGCTTGGGTACGCATAGCACATCGCTCAGTCCGCCCTTCCCGTCGCGAAGGGCGGCAGGCGAATATACCGATGTAAGCGCAACCCTGATCTCGGGATGGTCTGAGCGGACAAGACGTGCAAGCTCGATCCCGCTCATGCCGTGGGACATCGAAATTTCGCTGACGACAACGTCAATGTCACGGCGCTCCCGGAGGATTTGCCTTCTTGCGGTCCGACCTGTATCGCCATCACATGGATTCAACCTAAGCAACGATCGGTCGTGCTTAGGCTTTCCATTAAAATGTGAGCACTGGTTGGTCCGCGTGTGTACGTTCGCTGCCGATGCGCTTGTATCCAGAGCACAAAACGCTCCGGCGACAACGGTGGCGAGAAAAGGTGTCCTTGATACAAATGGCAGCCATGGTCGCTCAGAAAGTCGCACTGCATTTGCGTTTCCACGCCTTCAGCGACCACAGTCAGCTTTAGCACGTTGCCAATGTTCATTACAGTCTGTGCCAGAGACTCTGCCATTGCGTCACCCCCGATCTCCCGCACGAAGCTTTTGTCAATCTTAAGTTCTTTGACGGGGAACCGGTGGAGGTAACTCAGGGATGAGTAGCCCGTACCGAAGTCGTCTATCGACAGCGCTATTCCCAGGGCATGTATCGCATCGAGCGACGTGCGAATGTCATCGGCCGACTCATCAAACATGACTCGCTCGGTCATTTCCAGGATCAGGTGTTCAGGATCCAGGCCATGAGCCTGTAGAGTGCGCGCGATAAAGGCGGGATAATCTGGCCGCTTGAAGTCGGCGGCACAGACATTCACGGATATGTTCGGCACATCGAGCGTGATTGCGTGCTCGACGCTCTCGTACGCGGGATTATCTTCGTCACCTGGCCCAATATCGTCGACGTGCTCACCACGGAACCGTGGCTCTCGACCGCGTGGCGCCTCGCGAATTTGTATCTGGATGGTCTGGGCGCCAGCAGCTCGGCTCGCCGGACGGCGAGCTGGTCGGATTGAGCCAGGACGCCACCTACTACGTGTCGCTCGCGTACTTCGACCAGACCGATCCGTTTCGGATTACGTCGTACATGAGGCGGCACACATACTGCACAATTGTCGACGCACAGCGCTCGCTCTACCTGAGCGTCGCCAGTGCCCAACGGCGCTCGACATCGCTTTCCATCAGCGCGAGACCTTCGCCTACGCGTGTGAGGACTACAGCCGGATCCTTGCGATGGCGCAGCATGGCGAGTCCCGACACGCGGCGCTCGAACGGCATAAGGCGTCGGAGTTACCGCCGGATGAGCGTGTCGATCACGGAATATACCTGGAGATCCTGGCGGAGGCAGTTCGCGCACGTAATGCCTGACGATGCATCACGAAGCGGTGTGGGCCGTAACGACGGGTTCAGGACGCCGAACCCGGGATCTGCGCGCAGCAGAGCGCGCTGACCGGCGATCGGAGGCGAGAGGGCGAGGGGTGAGAATCGCGGCCAGGATTGCGGGAGGTCGACACGATGCGGAAATCTAGCGGCGACTGAGTTCCGGCACGGCGGCGATGGTCACGCAAAGCATGTCCACCTGCTGCCCGCGACACACGACAGTAAACTGGGGCCCATAAGGACGTTGGGAACCGGGGAAAAGCGGCAGTACAGGGCCGGATGCCCATCAAATCAGCAGGGGGCCTAATACGATGGCAGCACCGAGTTTTGTCTATACGATCTCCTGTGTGGCAAATATGCGCGGAGAGCCGGAGGACTGGCCGGAGGACTGGCTGGACGAACTGGCGAATATGAACCTGGAGCCAGAGGACGGGTGTCTCGGGATCATCGACGATCTGGACGTCCCCGCTGAGCAGTTGATCTCCGTAACCGCGTTCACGGATGCTGGCATCGAGGCGCTCAACGGAGCATCGGCGGGTGCCACCCGCGCCTGTCCTATCGGCGCGCAGGCTGCATGCGGGCTCTCGACCTTTGGAGGCGTCCGACGCCCGATGGAAAGAAAGTGTACGCGGTACGCGGCCGCGTCTCTGCGCACTTTGCTCTGCTTCGAGGTTGAATTCAACGAAATGCTCGCGGCGTGCCGCGTGGTTGGGCTGCGAGCCAGTCCGGGCTGAAGCGACCCAGTTGTCGAGTCCAGACCTTTTACATCAGGCGAAGCACGATTCTCTGAAGCAGGGAGGGCAGGTCGCGTCGCACGTCGACCACTAGATGAACAAAGACGGTATCGTCGCGGATCTGGTAGATGATCCGGTTCTTGCCGGAAAGAGCCTGTCGGAAACCATCCTCGAAGAAGCCCTCAAGCTCAGCAGGCGCATAACCGCTAGCGGGAAACTGGCGAATGTGGTTGATCGTTTCCTGCAGTTGCGCGGATGTCTGACGCCATGTTTCCCAACAAAACGTGCGGACGACATAGCTTCTCAGTTCGTCGATGCCGATTCGCGCGGTAGGGAGAATCCGGTATTTCAGCAAGGGTCCCGCCATCAGCGGAGCTTTTCTTGACGGTCGAGCTCGTTTAGCTCCGCAAAGAACTCGTCGCCATCGATGTGATCACCACGCTCGATCTGCTTCTGGCCAATCGCGAGAATTTTCAGGAGCGCGAGGGTTTGCTGCGTCGATTCGTAGGTTCGTAGATCCTGGACGACGAGCTTCGCTTCGCCATTCTGCGTGATGATGAGTGGCTCGCCCGAATCAGTCAGGTCTTTGACGATTTGCGCAGCTTCGCTTTTAAGGTAGCTGATTGGCTTCACATGGTCCGCGAGATGCATTTGGCGCTCCGGATCGAAGGGGTTGAGGACCGAATTTAAACCATTAACGGTCCGGAGGCAACCGGCGACGCAACTTCGTCGGCACTAATTTGACATAACATAAATTATCGACACCTCGTGTGTAGTAGCTTTATAGAAATGTCGTGTTCTAGCCATTTAGAAATGTCGTGTTTGGACCTCGGTATGCTTGCCGGTTCCTCGTGGGACTACGGAGCCGGCGATGCATCCAGCCACACTGGTGACATTGAACATGCGCGAACTCGACCGGTTGAAGGTGATCCAGGCTGTGGTGGACATGGGGCTGAAGCCCGGACGCGCGGCTGAACGGCTGGGTCTGACTGTGCGGCAGATCGAGCGTCTGGTGATCCGATACCAGGAATCGGGCGCGGCTGGACTGGCCTCGCGCAAGCGTGGCCGCCAGGGTAACCGGCGTCTGGACGAGAATCTGGCCCAGCGGGCGCTGGCGATCATCCGTGAGCGCTATGCCGACTTTGGCCCGACGCTGGCCTGCGAGAAGCTGTACGAGTGCCACGGCATTCGCCTGGCCAGGGAAACGGTCAGACGGCTGATGACGGACACGGGCCTGTGGATACCGCGCCGGCAGCGTCCACCGAAGGTCTACCAGCCGCGTGCGCGGCGCGCATGTCTGGGCGAGCTGATCCAGATCGACGGCAGCGACCATCGCTGGTTCGAGGAACGCGCGCCGGCGTGTACGCTGCTGGTGTACGTCGACGACGCGACGAGCCGGCTGATGCGCCTGCATTTCACGGCGAATGAATCGACCTTCAGTTACTTCGAGGCGACGCGCGCGTATATCGAGCATCATGGCAAGCCGGTCGCGCTGTACAGCGATAAAGCCAGCGTGTTTCGCAGCACGGCAGCCAGCAAGACTGGTCGCAGCGTGACGCACTTCGGCCGCGCAATGTACGAACTGAACATCGATACGTTCTGCGCGAACAGCAGCCCGGCCAAGGGACGTGTCGAGCGCGCGCACCTGACGCTGCAGGACCGCCTTGTGAAGGAGTTGAGACTGCGAGGCATCAGCACGATCGTCGACGCCAACGCCTATGCGCCCGCCTTCATTGCAGCGTATAACGTGCGCTTCGCGAAACCGCCGAAGAGCGACTTCAATGCGCACCGGCCGCTGCGCGCTGACGAGAGTCTGGACCTGCTGCTGACCTGGCGCGAGACGCGTCGCGTATCGAAGTCGCTGACGGTGCAGTACGACCGGGTGATGTACCTGCTGGATGACACGCCGGCGACCCGCGAGCTGATCCACCGGTACATCGACGTGTGGGAGTACCCGGACGGACGCATCGAGATCCGCGCCGATGACAGGGTTCTGTCCTGCAGGCTGTACGACAAGCTGGCTGACGTCGATCAGGGCGCGGTGATTGAGCACAAGAGACTCAGTCACGCGCTGCAGGTCGCCCAGGCGCTGCAGGCGCAGCGCGACAACCGGCGCATCTCCGGCTCCCCTTCCCGAACGAATCAGGGTCAGGCGGTGCGCAAGCCGAAGCAGCTGTCCGGCACGAAGAAGCAGCGCGAATTCACGCAGACCGACATCAACGAAGTGGTCGTGGATCTGGCGCAACGCAGGCAGCCCAAATCATCCAGAAAACCTGGCCGTCGGTCTGCACGTGCTGTCTGAACGGACGTAAGCGCCCTGCTTTTTCAGGCACTGTCCTTCAACACCGGGTGAGCGGTAACTCCTTCAGAGTCAAAACTTTAAATCCTGAAAACACGACATTTCTAAATAGCTGCCGCAGCGACATCTTGAAATGGCCTCGACATCGTGCGTCAGAGCTTTTTGATAATGTCCGATTCTGGCTCATACGAAATGTCCGATTGTCCTCCCCGAGCCGCGCGCAGCGCGCATGCTGCGCCATGGTGGTGACCTGGGGAGCCGGACATGAACGCACGTGGATTCATCACGATCAGCATGCACGAGTTTGAGCGGGTCAAGATTATCGAGGCGGTTGCCGAACGTCGGCTGCGGGTTTTTCAGGCGGCTGAACGTCTGCAGCTGTGCGAGCGTCAGGTCAACCGGCTGGTGCATCGGTATGAAGCCAGTGGACCGGCGGGGCTGGTATCGGCACGACGTGGCGAGCCCGGCAACCGCGAACTGCCGGTGGATCTGCGGGCACGGGCCATGGCGCTGGTGCGTGAGCGTTATGCCGATTTCGGACCGACGCTGGCGTGCGAGAAGCTGGCTGAATGTCATGGCGTGGTGCTGGCGAAGGAAACCGTGCGGCGCTGGATGCGGGACGCCGGGCTATGGATTCCACGCAAACAGCGGCCGCCGAAACTCCACCAGCCGAGAAACCGCCGCGCATGCCTGGGCGAGCTGATCCAGATCGATGGCAGCGATCATCGCTGGTTCGAGGAACGGGCACCGGCCTGTACGCTGCTGGTGTTCATCGACGATGCGACCGGGCGGCTGATGGCGCTGCACTTCACCGCAACGGAGTCGACTTTCAGTTACTTCGAGGCGATGCGTCGCTACCTGGAACAGCATGGCAAGCCGGTCGCGCTGTACAGCGACAAAACGAGCGTGTTTCACTGCAACAGTCATTCAGCCACGCCTGGCAAGGGTGTCACGCAGTTTGGCCGCGCGCTGTACGAGCTGAATGTGGATACCTTCTGCGCGAACAGCAGTCAGGCCAAGGGGCGCGTCGAGCGCGCGAACCTGACGCTGCAGGATCGCCTCGTGAAGGAATTGCGGCTACGCGGCATCCGCACGAAGGAGGCGGCCAACGCTTACGCGCCCCACTTCATCGCCGACTTCAACGGCCGGTTCGGCAAGGTGCCGAGGAGTACGTTCGATGCGCACCGGCCGTTGCGGGCAGATGACGATCTTGATCTGATCCTGACGTCCCGGGTGCCGCGGCGGGTGTCGAAGGTGCTGACGGTGCAGTATGACCGGGTGATCTATCTGCTCGAAGACACGGAGGCAAACCGCAGCCTGATTCACAGCTATCTGGACGTATTCGAGTATCCGGACGGGCGCATCGAGATCCGGGTGAATGGTGCTGCCCTGCCCTGTGTCCGCTACGACCGGCTCTCGGAGATTGACCAGGCGGCGGTGGTTGACAACAAGCGGCTGGGACTTACATTGCAGATGGCGCAGGTGATCCAGGCGCAGCGTGACGACCGGCGGGCGTCGGGTTCGCCATCGAGGACCAATCAGGGCGAAGCGCCGCGGCCGAAGGAGCGCAAGGTGGGCACCCGCACGCAGCGGGAGCTGACCCGGGAACAGTTGAATGAAGCGATTCTGGGAACGGCCGGAATGCGGGCAGGCCCGGTGCTTGAAAGTCCTTCCAGATAGGGATTTCTGAACTTCAAAACCGGACATTTCTTATATGGTCGCCTCCCATTTGCAAGGTGATTGTGTGTGGCGAGGAGGGTGGTTACGGACTTATATCCGGACTCGATCGCAGGCATGCCCGCCGGCCCCGATGGATTTCGCCGCAAAGGTCCTAATCTAAACGACGGACTCAAGGTCCGAGAAATGTCTCAGGCTGGCCTTTGCGCGGTCCAACCTGTCTTGCCATCACTCAGTACACCTGTGCAACCGTGGATGGGAAGGCTTTGACGCTTGATTACCGCGATGGTGCGGCCTCATACGTTCGGCCGTACGCCAGCAAGGCCCATATTGTTCGTGCCATCTTGTTTGCGAGTGCTACAGCAACGACGTTCGTTGGACGCCGGGACAGCATCTGGCGCAAACGCTCCGGCAAGTGCCTTGAGCTGACGATGACCGATCGGGCGCCGTGGATCAGCAGCGTTCGCAGATACACGTCACCGCGTTTACTTATACCGCCGAGCTTTACCTTGCCGCCGGAACTGTTCTGTCGCGGCACGAGGCCCAGATAGGCGGCAAATTCCCGTCCGGAGCGAAACGTCTTTGCCTGTCCGATGACCGATACACCAGCGGTCGCCGTGAGCACGCCCACGCCTGGAATCTCGGAGATGCGGCGGCATGCATCGTCGTTGCGGCGCCACTCGAGAATACGTTGCTCGATCCGCGCGATCTGTTCGTCGAGCGTGCGAAGTCGCGAGAACTGATCCTGCAGGCTGTCTGCGAGCATGCATGGCAACTGGTCGGCCAGTGACGCCAGTGCCGCTTTGGCGGCTTCTATCGATGCCCGGCGGCCTTGCGGCAACACGACGCCGAACTCGTAGAGCAGCCCGCGAAGCTGGTTGACCTGCATGACGCGAATCCGGACCAGTTGCCGGCGTATCCGGTGCATCGCCAGCATGGCCTGCTGGTCTTCGGTCTTGACGGCCACGAACCGCATGCCGGGACGCTGTGCGGCTTCCCAGATCGCCGCAGCGTCGGCCGCGTCGTTCTTGTTCGACTTCACGAACGGCCGCACGAACTGGGCTGCGATGAGCCGCACGTCGTGGCCAAGGCGCGCCAGCACACGCGCCCAGTGATGGGCGCTGCCGCAGGCCTCCATGACGACACGGCTCGCAGGCCGGTTGGCGAAGAACGGCACGAGCTGGGCGCGTTTGAGTACCTTGCTGTGAATCGCGCCGGTCTCGGGTTCGACGTAGTGAATCTGGAAAACGCGCTTGGCCAGGTCGATGGCAATGGTCGTGGGTTCCATCTGGTTCTCCTTGACGGCAGGACTGCCGAACCAGCAATGTGGCATGCTTTGGACGCGAGACCGCGGCGCCGGACGGCCCGTTAAGGCGGGAGGCGACCATTCCATCTAAACGGGCAAGCCACGTCGGCGAAACGATGGGACGAATGAAGCAGGCAATCTGGGAGGTCCACCCTTCTTATCTAATGGAACGCGGTATGTGTCGCCGCACGAGTGCCAGTGCGATCAGCACGACGGTCATTGCGGCACCTAACATCAGCAGGTATGACGACGCACCGCCAGCGGTAATAATCGCGGCTCCGGCAAAGGCGCTGACAATGGAGCCCATGCGGCCGAAGGAGAATGCCGATGCGGTTCCGGTCGCACGGACGCCGGTCGGATAGACATGCGCGCAAAGCGCAACCATCGCTACCTGCACCGCATTGACGAACAGGCCGTGTGCGAAGAGCCCGGCCATCAGCAGCGATACGTGCTGCACGACATTCACCGTCATCAGCAGCCCAACACTGGCGGCCGCGCCGAAACAGCAGAGGAGCAGCGGTCCACGCGAGCCGAAGCGCCCGATGATCACGGCACACGCCAGCGCGCCGATCGCGCCACCGAGGTTGTACAGGGTAAGTCCATAACCCGCCTGGCGCACCGACAGGCCTCCGTTGGCCAACATGCTCGGTAGCCAGCTGAAGGCCGCATAGATGGCCAGCAGGCACATGAAGAATGCGCACCAGATGGCGATGGTGTCGGAGGCGCGGCCATCCTTGAACAGTGCCGTGAAACCGACGTGCTTTTCAGCGCTCTGTTCGCGAACATCAACAAAGCTTGCATCGTCTGTAACGTGACGTGACATGCGGCCGAGAAGCTTCGTCAATTCTTTCCAACGGTGTGGGCGACGCGAAAGGAAACGCGGGGACTCCGGCAGTGCGAACAGCAGCACGATCGCCAGGACGAGTGGGAGCACACCACCGGTAAGAAACAGCACGCGCCAGCCGTACGCCGGCAGGATGACACTCGAGAACAGACCGGCAAACATCCCACCGAGCGGCACACACAGAATCGTGACCGTAATCGCAATCGTTCGAAACGGTATCGGGGTATATTCTGCCGTCAGCGTTGCAGCGGTCGGTACCGCCCCGCCAATACCAAGGCCCGCTACGAAGCGCAGTACCGCAACCACCGTCGGATTGGGGGCAAGGCTGATTGCGGCCGTCGCAAACCCAAATACGAGCACGCTACCGATCACGGCCCAGCGTCGCCCGAAGCGGTCCGCAAACAGACCTGCGCAGGCACTGCCGATGCCCATTCCAATTAGTCCTGCGGCCACCACCGGCGCAAAGGCATTCCGTGCGATGCCCCACTCCTTGATCAGCACCGGAATGGCAAACCCGATCACCTGGGTGTCGCAGCCGTCGAAAATAACCGACAGCGCGGCAAGAAGGACGATGAGCTTCTGAAAGCCGGTGAACGGGCCGTCGTCCAGCACCTTCCCAATATCCACCGTTCTGCTTTCGCTCTGCAGTCCTATCTCATCATCGCGCCGTGTGGGCGGATCGCCGCCGAAACTGGCGGGGGGTACATAGCTAGCCATCTTGTGTCTCCTGTTCATGCGCGGGTTCGAGCCGTCGCGCGTTTAATTGGTTTTCGTTGGCGATTCGAGTGTTTGCGGTCTGGTGCTTCGATATTTCAGATCCCTGTCAGAAGGGATAGTGGCGAGGCGTTGTCTGCACCGTTATCCAGCGAAGATCAGTGAATTCCGCGATCCCGGCGCGTCCACCAAAACGGCCGACGCCGCTTTCCTTGACGCCGCCGAAAGGCATTTGCGCTTCATCGTGAACCGTCGGACCGTTGATATGGCAAATGCCTGACTGGATGCGAGCCGCGACCTGCATTGCCCGGGCGACGTCGCGGCTGAAGACCGCGGCAGACAAACCATACGAATTTTCGTTTGCACACGCGATCGCCTCCTCGTCGCCGCGCACCCGTACGATCGGCTTGACGGGACCGAACGATTCTTCACTGAAGATCTTCATTGCGGAGGTCACGTTGTCCAGCAACGTTGCGGGCATCAGCGTGTCTGTGGCACGACCTCCGCATACAAGCGTCGCCCCCTTCTCCAGCGCATCGTCAATAAGCGCGTTGCATCGATGTACGGTTGACATGTCGAAGACCGAGCCCAGCACAACCGGTCCGTTGCGCGGATCGCCCAGAGACAATGACGACGCCTTGAGACGCAGACGTTCCACGAAGGCATCGGCAATGCGCTCGTCGACGATGATCCGCTCCGTCGACATGCAAACCTGACCGGAATTGATAAAGGCCCCGAATGCTGCGCCTTCGACGGCCGCCTCCATATCCGCATCCGCGAGGACAAGCAGCGGGGCCTTTCCTCCAAGCTCGAGTACGGCAGGCTTCAGTGCGTCAGCGCAAAGTCGGGCGATGACTTTTCCTACACGCGTCGAGCCGGTAAAGTTCACGCGCCGGACAGCGGGCGCCGTGATCAGGGTTTCGACGATCGAAGCTGCGTCCTCCGGCGCGTTCGTGATGAAATTCACCACGCCTCTGGGCAGCCCAGCCTCGTGAAGCGCGTCGACAATCAGACCGTGCGTAGCGGGACACACTTCCGAACCCTTGAAGATGACCGTGTTACCGCATGCGAGTGGAGTCGCGATCGCCCTGACCCCGAGAATAATGGGAGCGTTCCACGGGGCGATGCCCAGTACTACGCCAGCAGGCTGGCGTACGCCGAGCGCGAGGTTCCCGGGGATATCGGAGGGAATCACTTCACCAGTGATCTGCGTTGTCATTGCCGCCGCTTCGCGCAAGGACTCGACACCTAGATGGATGTTAAAGCGCGCCCAGACTTCGGAGGCTCCTGTCTCGGCCATCATGGCCACCACAAGTGCGTCGGATTTTGCTGCAAGGACCCGCGCAGCCTCATCCAGAAGTGAGCGCCGCTTTCCAGGCCCCACCGCAGCCCATGCCGGGAATGCCTGCGCAGCACTGCGCACGGCAGCCTGTGCATCGGACACGGAAGCAGCAGCAGCGCGGGTTGCCACTTCACCGTCGAGAGGATTGCGGCGGTCGAACGTTGCTTTCCCAGCGGCTGGAACGTGGTTTCCGTCGATAAATAGTGCCATCTCTTTCATTTAGGTATCCTATTTTGTGATATTGTCAGGCTCGGTCCATGATTCGCGTAAAACCGCTTTCAGGCGACCATAATTTCGACCAGATTCGGTCTGCCTTCCGCGAATGCCTCTTTCAACACGTTCGGAAGGATGTCCGCACGGTCCACGCTAATGCCGCTGCATCCCATCGCTTTTGCCAGGCCCACGAAGTCAATATCAGGGAGGGCCGTGCCCTGCACCACATCCTGTTTGTCGAAACCGAAGTGAAGAGCGAAATCCCGAAGCGCTTCATAGCGCCCGTTATTGAGGATGACGAATGTCACTGGAAGGCCGAGCTGCGATGCGCTCCACAGTGCCTGGATCGAGTACATGCTGGACCCGTCACCGATCAGACCAATGACCTTTCTTCCGGGACTGGCCAGAGCGACGCCGACGGCTGCAGGCATCCCGTAACCTAGCCCACCGCTTGCCATCGTAAAGAAAGTGCCCCTTTGCGTGAACGGCAGATAATTCTGCATCGTCCGCCTCGAACTGGGCGCTTCCTCCACCACAATGTGCGACGGGTCCCGCGCCTCAGCCAGCGTCTGCAACGCGAATGCCACCGACATCACCTCTTCCGCCTCGGCGCGCGGGAGGGCGACACGAGGCTCGGGGGCGGGACGCTGCGATACCTGCGGGCGTGAGAGCAGGTCCGCAAGACCAAGGCAGACATTGCCGACAACCGACAGTCCAGACGGAGACGAAGCGGCCACGGAAGCGTCATCCACGAGCTGGCACAGGGCGGACCCATGAGGAATGTGAGGGCCGTTTCCTTCAACGTGGTATGCGAATGCGGGGGCCCCCACCACGACGACTAGATCATGCCCTGACAGGGCCTGCACGATCCGCTCTCGCATTGGCGGCAGGAACCCACCGAACAGATAATGATTTTCAGGAAAGCTGCAACGAGCGGACATCGGAGCGACGTACACCCGCGCATTGTGCCTCTCCGCCAGCAATACAATTTCGTCCCAGGCTCCTGCCTGATCAATCGCGGCACCGACAACAAAGGCCGGTCGACTGCATCGGTCCAGTGCAGCGCCGATTCGGTCAATGCCGTCCGGGTCCGGGCGCACGCGACTGCTAACATCAGCTAACTCAACGCGCTCGGCCGGCCGGTCCCAGTCGTCCACCGGAATCGAGACAAATACCGGACCGCGCGGTTCCTGCATGGCAATGTGGTAAGCGCGGGCGAGCGCCAGGGGGACATCTTCCGCCCGGGCAGGCTCAATGCTCCATTTCACATACGGTTTGGGCAATTCGGCCGCCTGCATCGACCCAAGGTACGGATCAAAGGGCAGAATCGATCGGGCCTGCTGGCCCGCAGTAATGATCATTGGCGTACGATTCTTGTACGCCGTAAAGATATTGCCCATCGCATTTCCGACGCCCGCAGCAGAGTGCAGATTGACCAGCGACGCATTGCCGGTCGCCTGCGCGTAACCGTCGGCCATACCTACCACCACAGCTTCCTGGAGGCCGAGGACGTATTGAAAATCCGACGGGAAATCCCGGAGCATCGGCAACTCGGTCGAACCGGGATTGCCAAAGAGTTTCTTTATGCCGAGGCGACGCATCAGGTCGATGACCGCATCGCGCACGGTAATCCGGTCTTCGGCGGTCGATATCTGGGTATTCATAAACTGCATCTCGTCGTAATTGCCAGTAGAAGATCCCGGTTCCCCCTTGTCACCTGGGGACATGAAGAAAAAAATGTCACGGGGAGACATCAATCGGTGTAAGCACGAAATCAAATGATGAACGCCAGATCGTCTCGACGCCGTTAATGCGCTCGAAGGGTGCTACCAGCGTTTGCTTGACACCAAATACCGCATCGCAAGTGATGTATGCGTCGTCGCCGACGAACGTGTGGGTGACCAGCTTCTGGAAGCCCTCCGCAGTCACCATAAAGTGCATATGTGCAGGACGGTACGGGCCACGCCCGAGTGCAGCGAGCATTTTCCCGACAGGTCCGTCATGCGGGATCGGGTATGAAACGGGCTTGATGCCGACGAAGTTATATTGCCCATCCTCGCCGGTCGTGAAGATGCCGCGGTTATTCCACCTGGGCTGAATATCCGGCTGCTGCACGTCGTAGAATCCTTCCGAGTTATCGGACCACACGTCGAGGCGGGCACCGGCGACAGGATTGCCGTGCAGATCGATTACACGCCCCACGAAAAGACAACGCTCGCCTTTTCCATCGAACGATATATGCGCCCCCATTTCACGCTCAGGCGCACCCACGACATGGAATGGCCCCATCACCGTGTTTTCGGTCGCGCCACCAGGGCGGCGGTTATTGATCGCGTCGACCAGCATCGACACACCCAGCGTGTCGCTCAACAGGATGAACTCCTGCCGCTCTTCGCTACAGATCTGCCCGGTCCGGGTCAGGAAGTCGATCGCGACCTCCCATTCCTGTTGCGTGAGATGAACATCTTTCACGAAGGCATGAAGGTGGGCCACTAGCGAAGTCATCACCTCCTTGAAGCGGGGATTGGTATCCGGCGCGATGCGGGAATTGACGGCTTCAACAGAACTGCTTTCTTTAAAAAATTCGGGCATGGTCGATTTCCCTTGATGAACGATATCGCACGTCAACGACCATCATTCCGGCCGAGCGCCTTCCCAGGCGCGCTGCAGCAGCGAACGTACAGCAGTCCGCTCGATGGGACGCGGATTCCAGTACGGGTTCTTTACCGCCAGATCGGCCGCAAGGTCAAGTTGTGATTCCTTCAGACCCAGATCTTTCAAGGCCAGTGGGGCGCCAAGCGACCTGGCAAAGTCATGAAGTCCGCCGCCGATCGAGCCGCTGAACAGGTCAGCCAGCGGCTGCAGTTCCGCAGCGGCCGCCGGTGCGTTGTAGGCTGCCGAATGCGGCAACACGATCGCGTGGGTTTCCGCGTGAGGCAGGTCAAAGCTTCCACCCAGCGTGTGGCAAAGCTTGTGATGCAACGACATGCCGACGGTCCCCAGCACCGAGCCGCACAACCAGGCGCCATAAAGCGCATCGGTTCGGGCTGGCAGATCGTCCGGACGCTTAACGATGACGCGCAGCGCATCGCGCAATGCGCGCACGCCCTCCACCGCCATCAGCGACGAAACCGGATTGCGGTCGCGTGCGTATACGCCCTCGACCGCGTGGGCCATCGCGTTCAGACCGCTGGTCACGCTCATCGCCACGGGTAGGTCGATAGTCAGCGTCGCGTCGTAGATCACGACTTCGGGCAGGACCTTCGGATCGCGGACGGTCGTCTTGATCCCGTTCTCGGTCTGCCCCAGGATCGGAGTCACCTCGGAACCCGCGTATGTTGTAGCCACGACGATCTGCGGTGCGTCGTTGCGCCACGCGATGGCCTTGCCCAGGCCGATGGTCGAGCCGCCGCCCAGCGCGACCAGGCAATCCGCGCCCGAAGCCTCGAATGCCTCCATGGCTTTAAGTGTCACGGCCACCGGGGTGTGCGTGGCGGCTTCGCTGAACATGCCGGCCGCCAGTGACCCTATTCGCCCAGCCAGTTTCTGCGCATCGGCGCGCTGGAACGGCGTGGACAGGATCAGCGCGCGCTTCGCGCCCAGTCCCCCGATCTCGTCAGCAACGGCTTCCAGTGTCCCCGGGCCAAACAGAATGCGGCCCGGGTTGATCTGGTATGTAAAGCTCGCAGTCATTGACGAACTCCCGAATCACGCATCTCACTAGGTAAAACCGTGAGCTCACCTTCACGCGCTTCGTCGCGGTGGCCCAGTACCCGGTTCACGATACGGTTAGCTTCCGACGCTGTACTTCCACGCCATGCAACGATCTGGTCCGGACGGATGAGAACAAGCGGTGCTTCGTAAAGCGCAGATATTTCGGGACCGGATATCCGTACGACCCGGAGGTCGACATTGAACCGATTCATCGCCGACGCGAACGGCGTTGCATCCTCAGCGATCGGACCCAACACCAGAAGCGTCCAATCAAATCCAAAGGCGTCAAAAAGCGACGATCCATCTTCAAGCCACGCATGAGGTGGCCGTCCACCCGGATAGGCAGTAGGGGTGTAAGCATTCGGAGCGTCGGCGGGTGGGCATGAGCCGTCCGCTACGATGGCCGGCGAGCCATCGTAGCGGTCGCCAAACGTAACACCGGGAATATTGAACTCGGCGCGCCCATGTTCACCCAGATACTTTCCGGCCTCGACCCGCGCGGCGTCACCACGTGGCCCGTCCTCCTCGATTTCCGCTACCGGAGCGAATAAGCCCAGGGAATCGGCGAACGCACGGGCATAACTAGTGTTTCTGATGGCAAGAGGCCGACGCTCGAGTTCATACGTGTCGAGCAGGCCGACGCCGGCCTTCCCCTTTAACACCGAGGCGAGCTTCCAGCCGAGATTGACGGCGTCCTCCACCGCCGTGTTGTATCCGAGCCCACCAGTCGGCGTGAACAGATGCACCGCATCGCCTCCCAGAAAGATGCGACCCCGCTGAAAGTGCTCGGCAACCAGCGAGTGCCCCGCTGTCCAGCCCCCCTTGGAGAGGACCTCGACGTCGAGATCGATGCCTGCCGCGGCTATAAACAGCGCACGCGCGTCCGCGTCGGTGAAGGTCTCTTCCTTCTCATGTGCCCGCAACTGCGTGTGGAAAGCAAACTCACCCTTCCCGTCCACAGCCGCCATGAATGCCCGGCGGTCACGATTAAACGTTACATTCATCCACGCAGAAGCATGCGGGATGCGCTGGTAAAAATCGGGGCAACGCAGGTAGACGGCAAACATGCGGCCACCCATGAAGTCACGGATGATGCCTGTTTCGCCCGTATAGCGGAACCCCAGCCGCTCGCGCACGAAGCTCCTCGGCCCGTCCGCGCCAACCAGATACCGGCTGCGGACGATAAAAGGTGTACCGCCGCGTCGATCCACAACCGTGGTTTCTACTCCCTCGGCATCCTCTTTGAAATCGGCCACCCGGTGTCCGTAGCGAACAGTCACGCCCGGCAGCCGTTCGGCCTGACGCCGGAGCACCGCCTCCACGTACTTCTGCGAAACCCGATGCGGTAACTCGGCCGCACTCCACGGGCCCTTGAGCTCCCGAGCCTTGAGTATGGCCTCCTGGGCGGACGGCAGCCTGAAACGCGCGAGTTCGTGCCCCGCATAGCGGGTGAAGTAGGCGATGTCCGTGGGAAAGTCCGGAGGCAAGCCCTGGGCGCGGATTTCGTCCGCAAAGCCCAGCCGTCTGTAGTGCTCCATGGTCCGGGCCTGAGTGGCGTTTGCCTGGGGATTGAATGCAGTGCTCTCCTTTTCATCCGCTAGAAACACGGAGACGCCACGGCGCCCAAGTTCATTGGCCAGCATGAGGCCGCACGGGCCGCCACCGCAGATCATCACATCGGCTTCCATCGTTTCCGCACTCATAGCTGATATTGAGGTTGATTTATCGCAAGCATTTCTGACATGATTGATAGTAAGGCTGCCTGACCACATCAACAAGTAGGTGTTTTCACCGCCTGGATTCAAACCCGGCTCGCAAGGTGGCGATATACTTTGTGCGGCAAGGCATATGGGCGATTTTCAGCCAATCATTCATTTGAAAACAGCAACTAACATGGCCGTGACACCCGACACAACCAGCGACCGGAAGAAAATGACAGAACGGCGTGCAGTCCACGATGACGTGGCGCGTCCTGGAGCGAGCGGTGCATGGCGGACGTCAAATATAGGAAGGCTGCTGAACGAGGCAGTTCACCGGTTTGAGGCGAGCGTACTGGAGAAGATGGCTATCGCGGGCCACGACGAATGTACGCTCAGCCATATCAGTGTCACCCGAAACCTCGATCTTGAGGGAACCCGGGCGGTTGAGCTTGCGCGTCGGGCGGCGATGACAAAGCAGTCACTTGGAGAACTCATCACGCAGCTTGAAACTCTCGGAATCGTGAAGCGGGAACCGGACCCCACCGACGGACGTGCCAAGGTTGTGCTGTTCACTGAACGAGGCCGGAACTGGCTCGAACAATTCCACACCGCGCTGGAACAGACCGAGGCAGAAATGGAAAGCGAACTCGGCCCTGCGCTCTACAAAGCCATAAAGCGTGGGCTTCGAAAATATTCCGATCGAACCGATTGAGTATCAGATCTCGCTTGGGCTGGACGACTTCTCAAGAAAAAAAGCTGACCATCCGGTCGGCACGACCCACTGACCTCCGGATGAGATGTTGCTGTGTCATGGCTGACCGACATGCGAATTCTGTCACCCAACTTGGAGCCTGGCTGATTCAACGGAGAGCTCTTGACGAAAGCGGCAGACCGCGAAGATCGGCTAGTTCGAAGACATCGACCGTGGCGATGAAAAAGCGGGCAGCTGCCCGGAGGACACGTCAAGTTCCGACAGCAGACGGCCTATCGGTCACAGCGTGAACGAAAGCGCCTCGAACGTCGTGTCCTCTACTCTCGCCAGCATTGCTTCGGGCAGGTTGCGCTGAGCTTGTTCCGGACGCCGCGCAATCGCTCACTTGCCCACTTGCCCACTTGCTCACTTGCTCACTCGCTTGTCGCGTAATCCACCTGGTACCGGTCGGTGCGCACACCCGCAACTTCGTCCCGTACACGCAGATGCTCAGGATGAGTCGCATAAGCCTGTAGTGCTTCCCGACTGTCGAACTCCGAATAAAGTACGACGTCGCAAGCGTAGTCGATACGGCTGATGTCGATTCCGATCTCGAGCTTGCGCATCCCGGAGATTTTCCCGTTCAAATCTTCGAACGCGCTCTTGACAAGATTCGCCGCTTCGGCTTTTTTCGCAGGCGATTCGCCACGAACGTTCCACATCACGATGTGCTTTATCACTATTTCACCTTGAGTTGTGCGCCTTGGGTTTCGGCGCGAACGATATATATTACGGACGCGGCCAATCGGGCTGGATACGATGTTCGCCCACGGGTTTGCCGAATGGCAAATGCAACTGTCATCGCGAACCCGGGTATCGAACTCGATCTGGTAGTGTTCGCGGTGTTGCGGCTCACGAGCGCGAAGCATGCTGACCGGGGTATATGCGCCCTCGGACAAGAGCATCGCCGGAATGATCACCTTGCGGTGCCCTTACGGGTCCGCGGGACCTCCCGCTGTCATATCCCAATTGCGAAAGTAGCGCATGGCCTTAGCCAACCGGCCACTAAATGCCGATTGACTTAAACTGAGCCCTTCCGCGGCGCGCGCGATCTTTCGCTCAACAAGCAGCACATCAAGGGCCACCAAAAGATTCAGGTCCAGAAGGACGTTTGCGCCCAAATAGGCGGCCAGACTGGCCGGTACGATATATCCGCAGTGGTATCTCATCTGAGAAGTCAAGGCTCCTCAGCAATGTAAAGCGCCGCGGCGCGAACGCCCTCGATGCAGATCTGCTCGTCTTCGTCACCGGTGCCTCCACTCGCACCAATTGCACCGAGCACAGCCCCGCTTCTGGACGTGATCAGAATCGCCCCCGTCTGCGGCACGAACTTTCCTTCGCTCGCTGTGCCGATCGCGCCGAAGAACACTGGATTGTCTTTTGCGCGCTCCAGCAATGTTCGCGACGAGACGCCCAGCCCAAAGGCCGCAGCAGCTTTTCCATGCGCAATGTTGATCCGCAAAGCAGTAGCGCCGTCCTCGCGACTCGTCAACTTGATGAGTCCCGCCTCGTCGAGCACGACGAGCGCCATCGGCCGAAAGCCGTTGCGCCGTGCACTAGCGAGCGCCTCGACAACGATCCGGTTGGCAACGTCCAGGGAAAGTGTATCCATTTCTAAGCCTTAGTCTCTGTTAGTGGTTGGATGGGGTGCCATGATCGGCCACCCCGTTGCTGCGGTATTGCACTACGGTATGTATGACGCGTTGCAGACTGAGAGGCACACTGACCGGCTGCCATCGACCCACGCTACCCAGCCGATCCCCGGTTGCCTTATCGGTAACTGTGAAGGTTCCTGCATGTGCCGCATCCATATGCAAGAGCGATTAGTTGGGTAGTTGCTGAAGTAACTCAGCTTCGCGATCATGGATGGTGACAGCGAAGTCGAAGATCTGACCGTCGTCGGGCTCGGGCACGAGAAGGCTGACGTGGCGCTCGATAGTGTTGCCAGCGTTGAAGTTTCGGTGGACGACGCCGGCCGGCAGGAAGACGAGGGAGTTGACTGGGGCGGCAACACGTTGCTTGCCGATGTCCAATGTCATTTCACCTTCCTGAATCAGGTAGATCTGCGTAAACGCATGGATATGAAAGTCGGGGCTACCCGCTCCGGGTTGCACCTGCAGCACATTCATCCGCATTGTCTGCGCGCCCTGTTTACGGTCGATGAGGCTCTGGTAGGCGAAGCCCCCGCCTTCGAAGCGGGACTGATCAATGGGGATCACTCGTGCGGAGGACGCCGGCATCGCGGCGCGGGAGAAGCCAGACGGCACCACAGTTTCGATCTCTGCCCAAACTGCCCCTCCGTCTCCGCTGACCGAGCCCGAGATACCCGCCGGGATGAAGGCAAGTTCGCCGATGCTCAAATTTTGAGATTCGCCGTGAGCATGCAGAAATGCAGAACCGGCAAGCAGAAGGGCGAACTGCTCGACATCGTCGCGGGAATACACTGCCCTCGACACCCCGCCTCGGTGCAGCCGCACAGTGCAACCGACGCCGTCTTCCGGGCCGAGAAGCCATTCGCTCGCAGGGCCAGCCGACAGCCCATCGATCAGAAAGGGTCTTACGTAGCGCATTGTAGATTCCCGTTCAGTCGTCGCCGGCTACTGGTTCGCGCAGGCGCACGCTTACGCTGCCCAACGTAGCGAAGTCGAGTTGTGCGAAGCGGTTCTGTGGTGTGATGCGCTGAGGCGGCGCCAGGCTGCCGGTCATGAGAATCTGACCGGCGTGCAACTTCTCGCCAATCTTGTGCAGGCCGGCGGCCATCGCCGAGATCACTTGAAGCGGGCTGCCCATGGCCTCAAAGCCAGCGGCCGCGGCACGGGCCTCGCCGTCAATGCTCACCAGACAGGCCTCCAGTCGCGCGTCGATTCCGCGCGCGGATGTAATCCGGGAACCGAAGACAATGTAGCCTCCAGCGGCCTTCTGCACGGCAATCATGTGGGCGAAGCTGTAGCGCTGCTCAAGCACGCCGGGACGCAGCGGTGCCACCTCAATCGCAGGAAGAAAGCCATCGATCGCTCGCAGCACTTCAGTGTGCGTAAGCTCAGGGCCCTCCAGGTCGCTCGCCAGCACCACCGCCAATTCGCTTTCGATAAAAGCAGCGTCGCAGTCGAGTGCGACTTCGTCGCCGTCCGCGCGAGCGAGCGACGAAAGCAACGTGCCGATCATCGGACGAGGAGCATCCGGGAACATCTTTCGAATGCCAGCAGACGTGAACGACGCCTGATGACCGATGATGCGATCACCCGCTGCCACACGACGGCGCTTTACAGCCAGCTGCACAGCCAGCGCCTCCTCATGGGTAATATCAGGCTTCAGTTTGATAATGTCTTGCTCGGGATCACTGTCGATACCGGGCTGATCAATGTGCGACACAAGTTTGTCGAACGTCGTACTCATTAGCATTCCTCTGTTCCGTTTCCGTTGTTGGGGAGTGCATCATCCACGAACATCTCCGTCATAGTGAGTTCCGCTTCACTTAGTCCCGAATATCGCGTTCACCCCTGGTCTTCAGGCCACCACCTAATCATGTCGGTGAAAAGTCTTTCCTCCGTCGTGGCTGTGAGCACCGTGCCTCCGGTGGTCGTCGTGTGCGTGATCATGGCCTGCTTGACGCCCGGGCACAGCGCGATCGTGGGCGCTGGACGAGTAATGTTGCTGCAGCAGGTCTTTACCATAGTCACCGCCGTTCGGCGAGCGCACGATGGTGTGAACATGGAACCGCGCCGGCTCTTCGTTGGCCAGAAAGATGCCGCTGTGGTGATCAAATTCGAACAACACAACGGGGCTATGGATGCGGAAGTAAAACGGGCTAACCTCATCGACCGGGCCAATCCATGCGAAGTGTGTCTGTTCGAGATAGCGTTCAATCTCGCGCATTCGCGCCTCTGCTGGTCCGCCGGGGAGATTTTCGACAAACAGCTCCGCCAGCGATAGTAGGTTGCGTCGGGCTCTCAGGCCCAGACTACCTACAGGCACCCCTTCATGCGGAACGATCCGGTTGTCCTGGAACGCACCACCGACTTGCCGGCCATCGTCAGGGTGGTAACGTCCGGGCTGCTGCTCTGAAGTAAGCATGGAGCCGTACAGCGCCGCACGCGACCGTTCGGCGTCACCTAGCGAGCGCATCAGGCGCAGTGCGCGCTCCTCATGCGGTCTGAACAGCCTCCGGCTTTCCTCGCCATGCCCGTGGTCGGGTTCAAGTCCAATGAACACCGGTGAAAGCACCATCCTTCGACCCACGAAGATGCAGTTCAGCGCCAGATGATGTCCGAACAGCTGCCATCCCCACGGCTGCTCTACCGACGGCGTGCCAAAGATCGACATCGTGAACGACCACTCGTTGAGGAGCTCTGTCAAATCGATCAGTCGGCCGAGGAACAGATTGTTAGACATGACATCGCGCACGCGCTGATGGCCGCTCGACGACAACGAGGCCTGCACGATTTCCAGTGCGAGCTCCCGCTGCGGCATCGGCAGCTCCAACAACTCGACCTGCGAATCGCGCAGGATGAGCGGTGTGTTCTGCCAATGCCGCCACAGATCCGAATCGAGGGAAAATGACACCTTGTCTCGGATGCTGGAATCGAGCGCTGCCAGCCAGTGAGCTGCCGCCTTGGCGGCAGCTTCCACCGGTGCGCCATCGGGCTCAGTGGAAAAGAGGCCCTCTATTCGATGTCCGTCAGTGGTCAGCCCATGAAACTCCTGGGTGGACAATGGTCCCCAGACCCCAAGCAGCCGATCAAGGAAAGGCGGGTAATCGGTCAGGCTCATTCTGGCGTCGCTTTTTGATAGCCGCGGCACCTTCGCGGGGTCGACGTATTGTGAAAAATCAGCCGTGCTCATCTGTGCGCTCCCGTTGGTCACCTTGCCTGCGGCCGTTCCACAATCGGCGTGATCACGGCGCCCAGACCTTCTACTTCCACGCGCACCACGTCCCCTGGTTTGAGATAGCGCGGCGGCTTCATGCCGATGCCCACACCCGAAGGCGTGCCGGTGATCATCAGATCACCGGCGCTCAGCGTCATCGAACGCGAGACATACGCCAGCAACGTAGGCACGTCAAAGATCAGGTCCGAGGTGATGCCATCCTGAACCCGCTCACCATTGACATCGGTTGTGACGCGCCAGCCATCCGCCGGATCGCCCGCTTCGTCGGCCGTGACTATCGGCCCCATGGGGCCGCTGCGATCGGTGTTCTTGCCCAGCGTCCATTGGGATGTTTCCAGTTGCAGCGTCCTGGCACTGAGGTCGTTGAACGTGCAGTAGCCAAGAATGGCTCGACGCGCGGCTTCC
This sequence comes from Paraburkholderia sprentiae WSM5005, assembly GCF_001865575.2. Taxonomy (NCBI): domain Bacteria; kingdom Pseudomonadati; phylum Pseudomonadota; class Betaproteobacteria; order Burkholderiales; family Burkholderiaceae; genus Paraburkholderia; species Paraburkholderia sprentiae. Next base: position 322,772 of record NZ_CP017565.2, on the reverse strand, counting down.
GGTGTGGCACCCAACAGCGTATCCCCGATCACCACCCCGAGTTCGGCTTCCCAGTCGTACGCCGTGTCCATCGTCGGCGATTCATCGCCGTCGCATATGACAGTCTCGGCCCAGCGTGAGAATACGACCGGCCGCTCCGGAATCGGGCTGCCAGTCTCGATTGCGTGGCTACGGTAATTCAGGCCGATGCAAACCACCTTCGCGTCCGAACGCAGCGGGGAGCGCAAGCGAAGCCCCTCGCGAGGCAGTCGCTCTCCGCCGCCAGCAGAAAAACTCGCCCACGGAGTGCGCCAGAACGTGTCCCTGTCGGCAAGGCGCACCACCTCGGCCCCATCAACGTAGCCGATCGCGAGAGCATCGCCGTCCTCATAACAGATGAGCTTCATGTATGGCCCTTTATGAGTTCGTTAGAACGTAGTCCCTTCAGTAGCCGGCGTGTAGGGAATCATCCCGTGAGCGCCAATCCGCAGTGGTGGCGCGTCGGCGCCAAATTGCACCCCGGGCGGGTCACGTCCTTCCTGCACGTCCTTGACCGCTTCTGCCAGTCGCCGGCGCAGAAGAGCAAGTGGCACATCGCTCTGAGCCAGATGCTCGCGGTTGTGCGCTGGGAGCGTACCGATGCTCGACTGAGCTTCATAGTCGCCTGGCATGCTCTGACGCTCCTCTTCCGTCAGCTCCCACCACGTCTTGCCCATGTGCACCAGGTCGAACTCGCCGCGCTTTTGGCCCTTCTTTGAGCGGAACAGCAAAAAATTGAAGTAGTGTGTGTTGTCAACTGGCACGAAGTAGAGGAGATCGATCAGCGTTGCCACTACCGCAATATTGGGGACAATTGCCTCGTTGGAAGCAAGGAAGAGTCCCTGCCCCGGAACCGGCATGGGAACACCCTGCTTGACGCCCAACACGGAACGCCCGGAAACAATCTGTCCGGCGAGATTCTTGACGTGCGCATAGGGCGGCAGCTCAGCGTCATCGCCATCGACGCGCATCAACGGGGCACCCGTAAATTGATCGCCCGAGTGGTGAAAGTGCAACCATGGAAGATGTGCCGCGTCCAGCGTGTTCTCATACGCCTGGAGGAAATTGAAGTTGAGCGGGTTGTACGGTTGATCGTTCAGCGGCCCATAACCCGGCTTCCAACGGACCTCGACGTACTCATCGTCCGCCAGGTTCTCCAGATGCTCCCACCGTGGCAACACAGGTTTTTTCTCGGGCGGACCCATATAAGCATAGGCGAGGCCATAGCGCTCCTCGACGGGATACCATGGCTGACAGACCTTGGCGCGATGGCGTCCACCATCGACTTCAGCCGGTTGGTTAAGGCAGCGCCCCCGAACGTCGAACTTCCACCCGTGATAGCAGCAGCGGATACCGTCTTCCTCAACCCGACCGAAATAGAGGCTGGTGCCGCGGTGGGCGCAACGCTCATGGACCAATCCTGCGCGCCCCTGCTTGTCGCGAAACGCGATCAAATTCTCCCCGAGCAAGCGCACCCTGCGAGGCTTGTCGGTGAGATCCTCGGAAAGGGCAAACGGCTGCCAGTATCGCCGCATGAGCTCACCCATCGGAGTCCCCTGCTCCACCTCAACCAACTCCCGCCGGTAGGCGGGCTGCTTAATGCCGTAGCCGGTGCCAGTATCAATCTCCACTGCGCGTTCGTCGCCCATCTTGTGTCTCCTCTTTTTCCCTCTGATTCAAACGAACGACTTACACTTGCTCGTTCGTAGCCTCCAGTGCATGGCGCCCTTCACCGCCAACATTCGCCTGGCGCAGCAGCGGCACCACTTCCTGACCAAAAAGGTCGAACGCGACGCGGTTCTCTGCAGGACCGCCATGGTTGTCGAGCATGGCAAGCAGATGGCCCGCACCGGTAGCCTCGCACTGCGCAGCGATGAGGTCCGCAACCTCGACCGGAGAGCCAGCGATAAATTCGTCACTCGAAAGCGGAATCCCACCATGCGACTTTTGCGGCGCATCTGGCACCGGGCCGTGATTCACCTTGTCGTCATGCTTGAGGAACATGTTGCGCACCTGCTCCTCCACCTGCGCCGCCAGATCACGGGCCTTATCACCATCACGGTCGACCATGATGATTCGTCGCAGACCTAACAAATCTTCAGACACTGCGAGGCCCGCTTTCCCGGCTTCCTCACGATAGCCGCCGAATACCTTCTGCACTTGTTCCACGGACGAGAAGCCCGTGCAAATGCGCGTGCCACGCCATGCCGCACGGCGCGCTGACGCCTCGCTCACCACCGTCGTCCAGCGATTCGGGGACGGACGCTGCGATGGCATGGGCACCAGAGTCAGATTCTCAAAGTCCCAATACTTGCCGTGATGGGTGACGGGTTCGCCGGGATGGGCGAGTGCCCAGTCCAGGATTTCGAGCGCTTCGAGGTTTCGCTCATTCGCCTCGACAACACCGAGACCCACTTTCGCCATTTCGGGCGGAATACCCGCAGCGGTTCCAACCTCCAGCCGGCCTCTTGTCAGGTGATCGAGCATACCGATCTCCTCGATGACCCGCCAAGGCTGATAGTACGGCAGCACCATGCCCATGACGCCGAGCCTGAGCTTGCTTGTGACTGGCGCCAGTGCGGCGATCAACAGATTGGGCGAGGGGCTATAGCCAGGACCAAAATGGTGCTCGCTAAAGAAGATGCCTTCGAAGCCATAGCCTTCGGCGCGGGTCCACATCGCCCAGAAACTCGCAAATTCGTCCGCTACGTCCGCAGGCGTCACTCCAGCGCGCGGACTCTGGATTAATACGCCCTTTTCGGTCGGCGCGCGAAAAAATTCGAAAAGCCAAGGTTTGATCATTCAATGTCTCCATCTTGCCGAAACAGGCCGGCGGTCTTCACCACGTCGAGCGGCAGCTCCCTCCGAGCTCGCGTACGCCCCCACAGTCGACGCGAGTAGTTCATGTCAACTGAGAACGGATGCTACAAGTTATATTGTCCATTTGCACTAGATACTTTCCATACCCATGAGCGGGCGGGCGATATACTCACGGCTCTGAGATGCCGTTGAAATAGCTTCCACCATCGTCGTCCGATGCCTCGCCACGTGCTGGGGCGGAGCCCCCGTCTGGCAGGCAATGGACAACGCGTCGCCGGATAACTCGCCCTCAGCGAGAGACTTAGCCAGTCAGCCATGGCAAAGGCATTGAGCGGCCGTTTAGCTGGGATAGGCCGTCGACCAGGTTCGTCGGAATCGATCCCGCGTGCGCCCTTGCTGAGAAAGCGGTATGTCAGCGCAAACTGGTTAAGGGATACCATTGGTCCAGCTGCAGAAGTTCAGCAACGAAGTTGCACGAACTGAACCAACGCGACAGGTTGGCGCAAGGATGTCGAGCATCGACGAAGCAAGCCAGAACGGTTCACCAGGACGCAGCCACGCAGCACGAAGTGAAGTGGCCGGTGGGGATACGAGAACGAGTCGCACGAACAAAGGAGGCTCGTACCATAGGATCAGAGCATGCGCAGAACAACGAAACAGGCTGTCACAAGCACCATCCCCGAACCCTCGACATCTGCTGAGGTCGACTCAGCAGACGACGACATGGTCAATGTCCGCCGTCGCCAGGGTCGCGCGGTAGCAACGCGTCGCAAAATCCTCGACGCAGCGCTTCGAGAGTTCGCGACGCAGGGCTTCGATGGCGCTACGACGCGCTCAATAGCGGACCGCGCAGGGGTGCCGCACGGACTCGTCATCTACCACTATGAGACGAAGCTAGCCGTCTGGCAGGCGGTAATGGAGCTCGCGCTCGGCGAGTTGCATGATCAGTTTGTGCGAACGGTTGATCAGTTAAAGGGTAGCGATCCGGAAGTCGTCCTGCGTGCCGTTTACGGCGACTTCATACGGATGTCAGGCGCAAGACCAGAGCTCGGCTGGTTGTTTTCGTACGAGGTCGCCGGGCAGTCAAATCGTCTGCACTGGCTGCTTAACCGGATCCGCTCACAGGACCTCGAGTACACGCTTGATCTTATCCGACAGCTCCAGGCCGCCGGTCGCTTCGTTGACGGCGACCCAGCACACCTGCACTTTCTGTTCATCGGCGCGGCGACGCGAATCTTTGGACTGGCACCAGAGATCGAGCATCATGTCGGCGTATCGCCGTTCGATAAGGACTTCATCGAGCGGCACGTAGAACTTTGCTTGAGCCTCTTTTTCCGGCCGTCAACAGCAAAGCCGTCCTCTGCCCGGGTTGCACGCAAACGGTCCACCCAGTAGGGCTTCACGCCAGGTGTGAAGGTCGAGGCGGCATGCCCGCCCTCGATAGCGAAGCCGGCACCCTCAGTCGGAACGTCCTTGTCAACCACCGCCAATCCACGTAGTCGGTACCGTTCACACGAGACTATACGATCGGCGAGTGCGAAGTGCTTCCAAACGGTCATCGCACCCCAAGCTGAAATGACAGTGCCTCGCGGCCCGAAGGCCAGCGCTTGAATACCGTGAAGGTGCAGTCCTCAGCGAAGCCTTGGGAAAAAGAAAGACGCGGGGGGAACGCGTGCATTGCCTGCGTTCCTCCCCGCGTTGTTCCACCCCACTCAGCGTGGCTGCGCTACGGCCATCATTTGCACGAATTCCCGCTGACTGGATGCACGCGCGAACGGATTTATCGCCCGCGCCTCAGCCTCCAGAGCAGCGCGATCGATCAGCGTGCGACGATAGAAGAACGCAACTTCCGCCATCACTCCATCGATCATCGCCGGGGTCATTGCGAACTCGTGCCGCTGTGAATGAAGGTAGTGGAACTCGACCTCTGCTCCCGCATCGACGAATGCGCTCAGCAGATCCATCCCGGCGTCGAGGGGCTGCATGTAATCCGCCATGCCCCCAAGGATGAGAGTGCTGGGAAAACGCGAGTTAACAAAATGGATTGGGCTCGCCGCGCGCGCCGCCTCCTCGCCGCCGCCCTGCAGAAGCAACGCGAGCGGAGGGCGTTCCATGGCGACAGGATCCGTTGCAAGGCGCGCCGGCGCGAAAAATGAGACGACCGCCGCCACCTGCGCTCCCGACGGATTGCCGGGAACAGCGCCCTCGTTGCCGGAGCCGGACTGCGTGCCCGCGACCATCAGCGCGATGTGCGCACCTGCCGAATAACCCTGTAACGCAATCTTGTCCGGGTCGATTCCCAACCGGCTGCTTTGCGCGCGTGCCCATCGCACCATGTCGCGCACATCCTCGATCTGGCTGGGCCACGGCGCCTCATGAAGCAGGCGGTATTCGGCCGCGAGCACAACGAACCCCGTCTTCGCCAGAACTTCAGCGTACCCGTGCATCATCCGCCGATCGCCCGACGCCCAGCCGCCGCCATGAAGTAGGATGACTCCGACTCCATTCGTAGTCCCAGGTTTGAATATGTCAACGGAAAGTGCTCGACGACACTCGCCGGGCACCTGCTCGGTCCCAAAATTCGTCATGTCGTAGATCCTGAAAAGTGTACGGAACCTCAAGCCTTTTCGACAGCGGCGAGCGCCTCAAGGACGGAGGGCGGCGGAAATGGATAAGGCATCGTCGCCTTCAGGCCTTGTGTGAGTCCTTCTTGCACCAGCGGCAACTCTGCCAAAGCAGTGGCCAACCCGTCAGGGGACCAGTCCTGCTCACCGTTATTCAAATCGCGGCTCACCGACCAGCCGTCGAACAGCGTGACATCGTCGCCAATAACGCCCAGCATGCGTCCAGTGAAGCGGCAGTTAGATGACGCGAGATAAGCTACCAGCGCTGCGACGTGATCAGGCGACATGCGATCGAACCCCGCGGTAACCGGTTTCATCAGATCAGCAGCCACGCTCTCGCTGATTCGCGTGCGGGCGACAGGAGCAACTCCGTTGACGCGCACCCCCAGAGGCGCCAGCTCCATCGCGCTGCACATCGTCAGCATCGCGAGGGCCGCCTTGGAAGCGGAATACGCCGAATCGCCGGGCATCGGCGTCAACCCCATACCTGAAGTCGTATTGATAATCCGGCGCCCCGCCTCAGGCTCTTGCCCGGCCCAATATGCAGCCGCCCAGTGGGTCAGTGCCGCGGCGCCGTTGAGGTTGACGGCAATCGTCTGCTCCCAGTCCTTTCGCGTCGCCTTTGCGATAGGCACGCCGCGCGTGATCCCGGCGTTATTTACAACGATGTCCAGACGCCCAAAGGCAGCCAGCGTGGCTTCGACAAGTCCACCAACAGCGTCCCAGTCCGAGATGTCAGTGGCGTTCGCGACGGCAGATCCGCCATCACGCAGAATCCCTGCGGCCACGGCCTCTGCTGGTGCGGCGCTCGCCTCCCCCTCGCCGCTGAATTCCTTACCGATGTCATTAACGACGACGCTAGCCCCTGCACGGGCAAGCGCGAGCGCATGTGCTCGACCGATTCCTCTGCCGCCACCAGTGACGATTGCAACCTTGCCTTTTATATTCATCAACGCTGTCTCCTTGATTTTCCGTCAACCGGCAGCCGCAACATCACACATGTGCTGGACCGTTCTACAAACTGAATTTGACGCCACTATCTTGCTCAGTTGGACAAGATTAGCTATAGTCTGTCACAGAGACGGACACGCATCAAGGCAAATCAACAGAAGGAGACAAGCATGCCCAACACTGAACAGCAATCACGCATTGACGCGCTTACACAACGAGTGAATGAGCTCGTCGCGCGTGAGGACATCCGAACCTGCCTCTACCGGATTAACCGCGGAATGGACCGGATCGACGCGGAGCTCCTCGCCTCCGGCTTCTTTTCGGACGCCAGGATCCGGTGGGGCACCCCCGAGGCAGTCGATTTCGGCGAATGGTTGCAGGCCGCGCTGGCGATCCAGCAGAAGACCGAGCATGTCCAGCATTTGATCGGCAACATTCTGATCGACCTGGAGGGCGATCGCGCACGTGTGGAGTCATACGAAATCGGCCGGCATCTGACCCCGATGGGCGATGACATGAAGGATCTGATCATCGCCTCTCGGTACATCGACATCTTCGAGAAACGTGAAAGCCGATGGCGTATCGTCCGGCGCGACAAGGTGGTCGATTGGGCACGGATCATGGAGGGCAGCGATCCCGTCTACCAGCACGCGTCACTTGCTGGTCAACGTAATAGCAGCGACGTTTCGTTCGAGATGTTCGGCGAAAAGCCGTTTCATTCGCTCGTTTAACACCGACCCCGGCTAACAACCGGACGTGGTGCGCCCTTCTATCAAGTAGAGATGGTATGACCGAATCAGTTCGCATCATGCGGGTGCAAAGTATTGCCTGGGAAGCCACCGATGTCTTCTCGTTGTATCTGGCGGCAACGGATAGCGCTCCCCTCCCGCCGTTCGAGCCCGGTTCGCACATTGACGTCCATCTACCGAATGGGCTAATGCGCAGTTATTCATTGTCACGAATCTACAGTGACAAAGGCTATCGGATTACCGTTGCGCGCGATGCAGCCAGCACGGGCGGCTCTGTTTTTCTCGCCGATCAGCTGCGTCCCGGCGCGTTGATTGGCATTGGGGCAGCGTGCAATAACTTTCCGTTGGACGAAACAGCGAACCTCTCGGTATTTGTAGCAGGGGGCATCGGCGTCACCCCCTTCGTGCCGATGGCGGCACGGCTGAACGATATAGCACGGCCGTGGCGACTGCACTATTGTGTACGCACCCGCGAGCGCGCAGCGCTGCTCGATGAGCTTCAGGCGCTGGCTGCAGCCGGTGCGGGAGAGGTGATACTGAACGTCGACCATGAACCGGGTGGCACATTGCTGGACCTCGCCGCAGTAATCGGCGCGCTCGCGCCGAACGACCACGTTTATTGCTGCGGCCCCGGCGGAATGCTCGACTCGTTCCGGGCCACTTGCCGGGACCTTACGATAGACGACGCACACGTCCATTTCGAATATTTCAAAGGTGACGTTTCGGTCGCCAAGGATGGTTGCTTTGACCTCCATCTTGCGAAAAGCGGCCGGATTCTTCGCGTAGAACCTGGCAAGACAATTCTGGAAACGCTACAGCGTGAGGGCTTTGACGTCGCTTTTTCTTGTGAGCAGGGGGTGTGTGGCGCCTGCGAAACCCGCGTCCTCGCAGGGACGCCTGATCACCGCGATCTAATATTGAGCGATGCCGAACGCGCCATGGGCAGGAAGATGATGATCTGCTGCTCTGGCTCGAAGAGCCCTTCGCTAACGCTCGACATTTAACCCAGCTGAAAGCTGCCGATTCGGAGGAGAACTCATGACTACCAACCTGCCCGCCTTGGACCAGGCACGATTGCCCGCCCGCACGCCTGATAGCAACCCTGCGCGCTTCCTTTTGCTCTACGGTTCGGCCCGGTCAGGCTCATTCAGCCACCTGCTGGTTGAGGAGGCCGCACGGCTGTTGCGCCATCTGGGCGGCGACGTTCGCGTCTTCGACCCCGTGGGACTTCCGGTGCCCGGGACCGTGCCCGCAGACCACGAGAAGGTGAAGGAACTGCATGAGGCAGTCTTGTGGTCCGAGGGACAGCTGTGGTGCAGCCCGGAGAATTACGGCACCTTCTCCGCGATTATCAAGAATCAGCTCGACAGCTGTCCGCCAGCGATCAAGGGCACTCCCCTGTTTGCGGCCAAGCCGCTCGCTACCGTGCAGGTCTGCGGGGCCGGCCCCAGCTATAACACATCGGGCGCGCTGGCCACAGTGGGGCGATGGCTCGGCATGTTCGTGACGCCAAGTCAGCTGTGCGTACCAATGGTGCAGGAGGCGTTCGACGCCGATGGCCGCATGAAACCGTCACCACAGTACGACAAGCTGGTGGATCTGGTCGACGAGCTCGCCACCACTACTGCGGTCCTTCGAGGCCACCGGGCAGGGCTCCTCGAGAAGTACAGCCAGGCCACCGCCCGCTGATACCGCCCTGCTTTTTTCTTTGATTTCCACCGGAGAACCATTGTGACGCAGCCGTTCAGCGCCGCCGACCCCGATGATGACTATCAACAGCTCGCCACTGAACAAGCGCTCGCGACAGAGCGACTGATCGCGGAGCTAGGCTTTTCCGCCGGCACACGAGTGCTCGACATTGCCTGCGGTACCGGGCACGCCGCGCTTGCCGCGGCGCGCCGGCGCGCACAGGTGACCGCGGTTGACATCGACGAAACCTCGCTTGCGCGTGCGCGCCGGCGCGCTGAGGCCGAGGCGCTGGACGGCATCGATTTCCAAAGCGCCGATGCCCGCGCAATACCGTTTGCCGACGGCAGTTTCGACGTTGCGCTTTCGACGCTCGGTCTCGTGTTCCTGCCTGATCAGGAGGCCGCAGCGTGCGAACTGGCGCGCGTCGTGCGACCAGGCGGCGTCATCGCGCTGACCGCCTATACCGCGCAGAGCATCCCTGCGCAGGTGTATGAAATGGTTCAGGAGCTCGTGAAGCCCCCGGGTCGCCCCGAGCACCCGCATTACGCCTGGTCGCATGGGCCACGCGCCGGAGCGCTGCTGAATCCATGGTTCGACCTTGTGCGCGTGCGCTATCAAAGCACCGACACCTGCTTTCCGTCGGCCGCAGCATCGTTCGGCCACGTCTCGCGCTGGAACCCCAACATCCGTGGGCTCCTCACGCGTCTTACCGCGCCACAGCGTCAAACGTTTAGAGAAGGCTATATCACGATCCTTGAGCGCCACAATCGCGCAACCGACGGCACGTTCATCGCAAGCATGGACTATGCGGTGATCACAGGCGTGCGAAAAGCGTAAAGCCGATGCTGTTTCTCGTCCTACGCTCCTATTCGTGGTCAAATCCGGCTTGAATCGAAGGCCCGCCTTAAACAGTATGTTCAATCAGTGGTGTCCGGTTAAGTTTCGAACAAGTTCAGATGGTTAGATTGCGGCATTTGCGGGAGTGATCGATCGGGCCGCAAAGCGCGCGAGATCTCCGAATTCTCGAACACACATGCCGAAAGAATCTGTAAAGGTGTAGAGCGAGGCATCGCGTTGAAAGTCGTTGTTGACGATGGCAATCAGCACGTAGTTGAAAACGGCGCACCAGATTTGCGTCTTCACCGCGTTCTCGCTTGTGAAGGCTTGAGTTAAAAGTTTGTAGTACAAAGGTTATGCAAGGCTGGCGCCGGTTTGTCCTGACGCCTTCGAAGAACTGTGCGAAGGATTCGATTCTCTGTCGCACAAGTTGCATCGCGGCTACGCTCATAGGGTGCCGATCAACGGAAATGAAGGAACAGCCGATGGCTAGCTCAGGAAAATCTGCGTTTGATGGTCGAAAATTGGCTTGCACCGAATCCCGCGATGCCAGTTCGAGTCATCGAGTTCAGGCACTTCAGCTCACATCAGGGATGCTATGTACGCGTCGAGGCACTTCGACCGACGAGCTCGGGGACCAGGTCACGCAAAGGAACGCAGCACTCGTCGAAAGGGCTTCGGCAGCAGCCAGCTCACTGAAGGACCGAACAGGCAGACTTGCGAAACTGGTCGGCCAGTTCAAGCTTGAGGGCATTCAGGCGGAACAGCCAGCGCGGGACGCCTCCGATGAGATGACTTGAATCATCTCTGAGCCGTTTTAACGAGGCAGAGTGCAAGCCCTGCTGGGCGACAACAGGCCGCATGGGCCATAGTTTAAGGGACATCATATGCCGAGCTGCAGCACTCCCGAGGTCTGTAATGCGACTTCGACTTCAATGTGGTCAAACGCTGAACCTGAACCACGAGCGTTGCGCAAGCTCTTCGGCACTTACCCAACGGGCGTGGCCATCGTTACCACGCGCACGCCCGAGAGGCGCTCCGTCGGCTTGACCATCAATTCCTTCGCCACGCTCTCGCTCGAACCACCACTCATTCTCTGGAGCCTCGACAACCATTCGCCGAATCTTGCAGCGTTTCGCCACTGCTCCCATTTTGCGATTAATTTTCTTTCGTGCGACCACGAGCATTTGGCGCGTCGTTTTGCCAGCTCCGGCGTTGCAGACAAGTTTATCGACGTGGCATTAATCGAAGCACCCGAATGCGTCCCAGTTATTGATGGGGCGATCGCAACGCTCGTCTGTGCGCATGATGACTGCCGGGACGCAGGCGATCACCTGCTCTTCGTTGGTCGAGTTGTGCGCACGGCAAGCCGGGATGGTGCACCATTGGTGTTTCACGCGGGGCGATTCACTTCACTCGAAAATGCTCTCTGATCAGTCGTCACCGCGACGATGCGCACGAGTTACTATCGCATCGAGCAATGTCTGCGGGAACGCCAGTTGCGGACGACCCGCTTGGATCACGCCCTCGTTGCGCCGCTACAGCTACACGATACCCAATGCGCATAGTGTCAGTTCATATACGGATGGACTGACGTCGCTTATCGACGATAGGCCTGCTGACCAGGTCGAGCACCACCGGATAACACACCGGGCCTCAGCCGGTTGCAAACGGCGCGCCCCTGATGCCCATGGCCGGGCTTTCGCCGCACGGGTATGGGAAGGATCGAGGCCGCCCAAACACCAGCATGGGGAAGCCCTAAAGTTGTTGCTGACGCTGACACCCGAAGGCCAGCCTATGACGAGCGAGGCGTAGCTGCCGTCTCGCCGTAGTGCCTGCCGCAACAGCGTGCGGCGGTCCCGGGACGCAGCGGACGCACCGGGGACCGGCGGAACGTCGTCCCCACGGTCAGGTGCTGTCGCTGAAGATCAGCACCATATCGAGGCACCGAAAAGGCTCGATTGCAACAACGAACCGACGTAGAAGACCCGAGCGAAATGCACATTACGCACCGGTTCCTGGTGTCGGCTGTCAGCTGCTAACGTCCAACCCACACAGGTTCGCGCTTCTGCACGAATGCACGGGCACCCTCGATCGCGTCCTGCGATGCGAGTACTGCATCGGCTGCAGGCTTCTGGCGATCGAACATATCCGACTCGGCCCACGTCCTTCCGTGCAATATCAGGTTCTTGCTGGTCGCGACCGACATCGGCGCACCCGATGCGACAATACGCGCAACGTCGAGCGCCGCGGGAAGCGCCCCTCCGACATCTACCAGCCGATTCAAAAGTCCCGCTTCCCATGCCTCTTCTGCAGTCAGGTTGCGCCCCGTGAGCGCGAGCTCCATCGCAAGATTCCGAGCGATAAGGCGTGGCAAACGCAACAGCCCCCCCGCAGCCGCGATCAATCCACGCCGAACTTCTGGCAGGCCAAACTGCGCATTACGCGAAGCAACCAGCATGTCGCAGGACAACACGATTTCGAAGCCGCCCGCGAGGGCGTAGCCTTCGACCGCAGCAATGAGGGGCTTGGTCGGAAGCTTTTCTACCAGTCCGGCAAACCCTCCTTCCTCCAGGAACGGCCGCTCGCCCTGAGCGAACGCCTTCAAGTCCATCCCGGCGCAGAAATTTCCCCCCGCTCCTGTAATGACCCCCACCCTCAAATCCGACCGATGGTCCAGTTCCCGGATCGCAGCCGAGAGCTCTTTCGACATTTCAGTGTTGACTGCGTTCAAAACCTTTGGCCTGGACAGTGTAATGATCAAAACCGGACCGTCGATATCCAGCCTGACCGCGGCATTGGCTTCGCTCATGCCACCCCCGCTTTGGAGGCCGCGAGACGATTGATCGTGGCACCCTGCTGTGCAAGCTCCACGAGAAGTTTCGCCGGTGTCCAATATCCGAAGCGATTTCCTAATGTGCGTTGATAGTGCTGGATACGATCAAGCACGTTAGGCAGGCCCCATGCGTTTGCCATCCACATCGGACCACCACGGTGAGCCGGGAACCCGTAGCCCGCGGTCCAGACCACGTCAATGTCACCCGGGCGCATTGCAATTTCCTCTTCCAGGATCCTGAACCCCTCGTTTATCAGTGGCAGCATCAGGCGCTCACAGATTTCCCCATCGCTGATTGTGCGCCCACGGCGGATATCGAACTCATTTGCCAATATCTCACATACGTCAGAAGTGAGCGGTTCGGGCTCACGAGCGCGCCCCACATAGCGGTAGTAGCCGCTGCCTGTCTTCTGCCCCCAACGCCCGTCGCGAAAGAGCTGCTGGCAAACAACCCTATAGGATGGGTCCGGCGGGAGCCCGCCTTGTTTGCCCAGTTCGATCAGCGTCTTCGCACCAACATCAATGCCCGCCAGGTCAAGCATGCGACACGGCCCCATTGCCATGCCAAGCCGCAAAACATCTTGCACCGCGTCGTCGATCTGTTGCGGCGTGGCGCCTTCCAAAAGCAGGAACTCGGCTTCACGCATGTAGGGCTCTGCCATGCGGTTACCAACGAATCCGTAGCAGACACCGCTAACCACCGGTACCTTTCCGAGCCGCCCGGCAAGCGCCACGGTGGTGGCGAGTACGTCAGGCGATGTGCGGGCACCCCGTACTACCTCTAGCAGCCGCATGACATGTGCGGGACTGAAGAAGTGCAATCCAACGACGTCAGACGCTCTTCCGCTTGCCAGTGCGATCGCGTCGACATCAAGTGTGGAAGTATTTGTGGCGAGGATCGCCCCTTGCCTGCAGATGCGGCCCAGCCGCCGCATGAGCGATTGCTTGAGCTCAAGATCCTCGAACACGGCCTCAATGACAAGATCGCAGTCCGCCAGATCGCCCTCTTGCAACGTGCCCTCCAAACACTCAAGGCGTCGGCGGGCGGTCGTTTCATCGAGCCGACCTTTCTTTACGCCGGAATTGTAGGTGGCGCGAATGTTTGCGAGACCCTTGTCCAGCAATTCCTGTCGTGTTTCGAGGAGGACTGTTGGTATGCCGATGTTCATGAAGTTCATCGCAATGCCGGCTCCCATGGTACCGGCCCCAACCACTCCTATCTTGCGGAGCACCCTCTGGTCGGTGCCTGCTCCAATTCCTGGAACCTGCCGCGCCTCACGCTCGGCAAAGAACACATGTCGCATCGCGGTAGACTGCTTCGACCTGCGGCATTGGTCGAAGCGCAACGCCTCGAGTTGCTCCCCGACATCGAAGCTATCTTCCACCGCCACCTGGACGCACTCAACGATCGCGCGCGCGGCGGGAACCGGGGACTTCTCCGCTTCTGCCAGTTTTTTTGTGAAGTAGTCGCGCGGAAGACCTTCCGCCTTGACCGGGAGAGCCCGCGTAGGGCGAGCGCCCGCGCCCCTGGAAAGCTGCGCTTCCGCAAACCGCACGCCGGATTCCAGAGCGTTGGGATGTACCTCGTCAATCAAATCGATCAGGCCGCTCTTGAATGCCGCCCTCGCGTCGATAGCTTGACCGCTTAACATCATCGAGATAGCGTCCTGAGCCGGAATAAGCCGGGGCAACCTCTGAGTTCCCAAAGAGCCAGGGAGCACACCGATCTTGATCTCCGGCAGGCCCAAACGGGTATCGACCAGCGCGACTCTGTAGTGACACGCCAGCGCAAGCTCGAGTCCCCCGCCCAGTACATTGCCATGCAGGGCACAGAACACAGGCCGATCACAGGACTCCAGGCGGGCAAGGATGTGGTTATAAGGTGCGGACGTGAACTCCGCCGAATCCAGCGCGTGCAGGTCGCCGCCTACGACAAATGTCCGCCCCGCGCAACAGACAACAAGTGCCCGAAGTGATCGGTCGCGCTCGAAGGCATCCAAGGCATCGGCAAGTCCAGCGATGACCTGCCCGGTGAGCACATTCAAGGGCGGAGAATCGATCAGCACCACGCCTAGTGTTTCGCGCGCCTCAAAACGTACGACGTCGGACGGCCTTTTTTGGGTTGAGTTCATCGCAATTCCCTCCGCAGGATCTTGCCAGTTACCGTCTTCGGCAGATCGGAGATGACCTCGACGATACGAGGATACTTGTAAGCCGCCATGCGCTCCTTGCAGTAGGCGATGAGTTCCTCCGGTTCAAGGGAGAATCCGGGTTTCAGGCTGACGACGGCCTTCACCGTCTCGCCCCGGTACGGGTCCTGCGCACCGACCACAGCCACCTCCCGGATCGCCGGATGTCCGTAGATGACATCCTCGACTTCTTTCGGCCATACCTTGTAACCGGAAGCGATGATCACATCCTTCTTTCTGTCAACAACGAAGACCCAGCCATTCGAATCCATATACCCGACATCACCGGTGCAGAGCCAGCCGCCACGGAAGGTCTCGCCCGTCTCCTGTTCGCGTTGCCAATAGCCCGAGACGATTTGGGGACCCCTGATCCGTATCTCACCAACCTCTTCATGGGGCACAGGGTCACCGTCATCTCCGACGATGCATACGTCTGTGTCCCAAACGGGAACGCCTATAGAGATCGAACCAAGCGCACCGATGGGAGCGGTCGCCGTCGGCGGAATCCCGATTGCCAGCGAGGTGCTCTCGGTTAGGCCGTAACAGTTCCTGATCCTCTGACCGAATTTGCGCTCGAAGTCGTCTACCACTGTCGCTGGCACAGGCGCCCCACCGGTGTACACATTCGTTAGCGACGCCAGGTGCTCGCGGGTGATGTCTGGATGGTTCAGCATTGCGATGAAGGCAGTGATAGCCCCGACGACAAACCGCGCGCTCCACTCCGTGGCTGCATCGGCCGCCACTTGCGGATGAAAGCGCATACAAAGAATGACCGGAGAGGCTGCGGCCCAGCACAGGCCAAGATGCGCCATCAGCCCCGTGATGTGGAACAGCGGCGCCATACCGAGCACGGGAGCTCCATCCGGCAAGCTGATCCAGCGATGCCAGATTTCCGCACCGTACGCGAAGTTCAAATGCGAGACGACGGCGGCCTTCGGCACACCCGTCGTGCCGGAGGTGTAGACCAGCATTGCGCTCGACTCTGGCGAAACACCCACTGAATGGAGGGCATGCCCCGAACAAGCCAGCACGCTTTTGAGATTCAGCGTGCCTTCACAGCAATCAATTCCGCCCTCAGTAAAAATCCTTTCGTCGTTGCGCGCCTGAAAATCGCGTGCCGACGTCGTCACAGTAGTGACATCGGGGAAGCTCCGAAGCACTTCGCAAGCTGTCTCCTCGAAAAGCTCCGGATGCAGAACCAGCACCTTCGATCCCGAATCAGCAAGCAGGAGCGATAGCTCCCGGGAGCGATTCATCGGGTTGATACTGACGCCGACTGCGCCCACCTTCCATGCGCCCAGAAGACAGATGAGAAACTGCGGGACGTTTTGCAGGTACAGCGCTACGCGATCACCCACGCCCACTCCGCGCGAGTGCAGCCACGCCGCAAACTTTCCCGAGAGCTCGTCGAGCTCCCCGTAGCTGATCGTCGCGTCGAAATAGTGAATGGCTGCGCCGCCGGAGTTCCTTCGAACTGCCTCGCGGAAAATGGCCAGGCCGTTGTCCTTCCGCAGCGCGAATTGTGCTTCCGGATCGCTGTAGTATCGCGTCCAGATACGACGGGAGATTGACTTCTCATTTCGCATCACATGGCAACCTCAAAAAGAGCTGCAGCACCCATGCCACCACCCACGCACATCGATACGACTACATACCGGACCTTTCGTCGCCGTCCTTCGAGCAACGCGTGTCCGACGAGCCGTGCACCGGTCATGCCGTAGGGATGCCCGACGGAAATGCCTCCGCCGTGAACGTTGTAGCTGAGCGGGTCAATACCAAGCCGGTCGCGGCAGTAGAGAGCCTGGCACGCAAACGCCTCGTTCAATTCCCACAGGCCCACGTCCTGAACTCGCAGACCGTGATGGGCCAGAAGTTTCGGGATGGCATAGACTGGGCCAATGCCCATTTCCTCCGGCGCACAACCAGCCACGGCCATGCCAAGGTAGGTACCGAGAATGTCTAGTCCACGCCTCTCCGCGAGCTGGCTGTCCATCAAGACGCACGCGGACGCCCCATCTGAGAGCTGACTTGCATTGCCCGCCGTCACCCGCCCTCCCTCCAGAACCGGTTGCAATTTCTGGAGATTGTCCAACGTCGTGTCGGGTCGATTGCCCTCATCGCGCGCAAGTTCGACCTCCTTGAATGAGATCGTCTGAGTAGCGTTGTCGACCACCTTCATCGTTGTGCGGATGGGAACGATCTCATCGTCAAACACGCCGGCCCGTTGCGCCGCCGCCGTTCGCAACTGCGATTCGAGTGCGTACTCGTCTTGCGCGATCCGGCTGAGGCCGTACTTTTCCGACACGAATTCTGCGGTCTGCAACATCGGCATGTAGGCATGCGCGGCAGAAGCGACGACTGCGGGATCCTGCTCGTCCGCTGTCCAAGCCATGTACCGCTCCTGCAAGGCGGAAATGTTCTCCTGACCGCCTGCGACAACGATTTGCATTCCATCAACCATGATCTGCTTGGCGGCAGTCGCGATCGCCATCAAACCTGACGAGCACTGGCGGTCAAGAGTTTGACCGGACACGGTCTCAGGTAGGCCTGCGGCCAGTGCCGCAAAACGTGCCAGATTCCCTCCTGCCGTTCCTGCACCAAGCACGGTGCCTACAACAACGTCGTCAACTTCGGATCCCTCAGCTGATGCTCGCCGCACCGCGTGACGGATGGCATGCCCCATCAGGGTTGGAGATTTCGTGCAATTCAGCGACCCGCGGAACGCTTTGCCGATGGGCGTTCGCGCCGTCGAAACAATGACCGCTCTTCGCAATTTCGTTCCCCTATAGCACTTTTGGCAGGTCTCACTGTAAATCCAATACCAAGCAAATGCTTGTTTAAACATGCCGTGAAACGCCCGAGCATCGCTAGGGGAAACACTACTGATCGAAGCAGGACAACCTAGCATATGCTTGGTTTTATGCCTTACATCACATCGCACACAGCCAAGGACACGTCACCGGGTCGCGCACAGCGCAAGGCGACCGCACGCTGGCAGCCCACGCACTGCAAGTGCGGCCCAGCATTGCTTGTGGCTTCTGCAGAAATGTTGCTCTTGCGCAGCATGCCAATTGCCGACGCCGTTCACGGCTTGGGGGCTGCCGTCGTCTATGTGTCTGAATCAGACTGTGGATTCTGCATCCAGGTGGGCGAAGAACATTGGCAAAACTGCTGCGTCACGGTTGTGCCCGACCACACCCCTCACCGCTTCGAGGTCGGCGACAGTAAAGGTGAAGTGCACATGGTCCTGCTCGAGCCTGAAGTATTCGACCTCCAAAAGGAGTTGCCGAACATAGCCGGACAGCCTCAATTGGACCTGCTAAGGCAGCGGGTGCTGCATCTCGTTAGAGATTTGCAGCAGACCGCTGCTCCGCAGAGGCTCAGCGCTCTCGATGCCGAGTGGAAGATCTTCGGCGCGACTCTCACCCGTCGCGACCTCGATCCGCGGATCGAACGCGTGCTGGATAGAATTCGTGAGGAACCGTCCGCGCAAGACAGCGCAATTGATCTCGCCGGCATCGTCAATGTTTCACTTTCGCGCTTGCTACACCTGTTCAAATCGGAAGTCGGTATCCCGCTTCGCAAACTGCGCGCATGGAAGCGTGTTAGAAACTTCCTCGAGAGTTTAGACGCAGACGAATCCATCACCGAGCTGGCGCTCGAGACCGGCCATGCGGACCTGACACACTTAAGCCACTCAGTGCGTCGTTTCTGCGGCATTACACCCAGAGACTTGATGTGCGCGAATACAGCGGACATCACTTGCAACAGCGAAACCAAATGAAGATGACTGATATGTCGGTTCCAGCGAGAAGACGTGCGCGCCGCTCCAACGAAGAAGTGCCGCGCGACAAAATCCTCCGTGCCGCCGCGGCGCTATTCCGCTCGCGGGGATACAAAGGTACAACGGTGAGGGACATTGCCGATTCCGTCGGCCTTTTGTCTGGAAGTCTCTTTCATCATTTCGCGTCGAAGGAAGAAATGCTTGTCGAGATCATGCGAGAAGCGTTTCTCACCGTTTCTATTGGATTCGACAAAGTCCTTGCGGCAGATCAGGACCCATATCGTCAGTTACGTGAGTTGATTCGTCTGGAATTGGATGCAGTCATTCATGATGAGCGGAAGGACTTTCATATGGTTCTCTATTTCGATTGGCGCGATGCCCCGCCGTCTGCGTTGCAGGAGCTGAAGCGATATCGGGCACGCTACCGCGACAGCTGGATTCGGACTCTTCACGCCTGTCACGAATCTGGCCTGCTGCGTTGCGACCCTGTGATCGCTGAACAGGTTATCTTCGGATCGCTGCGGCATGCCATGACCTGGCTTAAACCAGGCGGAAAATATACGACTGAGGACTTTGGCGATGCACTGGTCCGGCTCGTTCTGGAAGAACAATAGTGGTCTTGGATGGCACAGTCCGGCTAGTTCGTCGATACGCAAGACGCGACCCACAGTTACGCACGTGCCTGTGCCACCACTCACATTCGACTCGCAGCCCCGACGGGATCATCCGACATGCATCGCACGGGTCTCCAGTGAAACGATTCGCGTTGGGCATCTTTTCCGCTTCGCGGAGAATCCGGGAATGGACAGCGAAGGGCCGCAGGCAGGCGGCGCTGCCTGTTCCAATCGTACAGAATGCCACGTTGCGGCGGTCTGTTTCGACAAATTGTATCGAAGGCCGCAAAGACTTCGCAGCAGGTTCGTGAAGTTGGCCGAGTAGACAGTACTCACTTTGGTGAAATGGAGTTGCCCTTCTGTGCAGCCGCGAATTCAGGCATCACGGATGTACTCACAGACGCGGCAAGCATCGTTGTAACGACAACATCGCAGAGAGGATACCAGTGACCACGCCAAAAGAAGCAGCCGCAGTTCTTTCCCAGCCCATCAATATCAACAGGCTCACCCTCAAGAACCGTCTGGTCATGGGACCTATGGCGGCAACCGGCGCATCCAGAGAGGGTAAGCCGACAGCACAGACCATCGCCTTTTTCAAGGCCCGGGCCCGGGGCGGCGTTGGAATGATCATCGTCAGTTGCAGCGGTGCGGCGCGCGCCATCGCGGAAACTCCCTTTGCGGGCGGCATCAGAGCCGACATCGAGGAATTCTTCCCTGACCTTGCAAAACTTGCCACGGCGGTCCATGCGCACGGCACTCCGATCATCGGCGAGATATCGCCTAGTATGGGCCGGATGGGACGACCAGGTCCCGGACGCGACGTAATCTCCGCAAGCCCGATCAACGTTGTTATGCGCGGCGCTGTATTGGGCATGCCCATCCCCGGGGGCGAGATGGCGACACCCGTACCGAGAGAAGCGACCGTCGCAGAGATCGAGGGCCTTCAGACCGAGATGGTCGCTACCGCTGACCGGCTTCACCGCGCTGGTTGGGACGGCGTCGAAATCCCGGCAATCATGAGCTATTTCCTCGCGTCCTTCGTGTCGCCGCGGACGAATTGGCGGACGGACCAGTATGGCGGTTCTGTTGAAAATCGCGCGCGCATGCTCGTAGACATTGTGAAGGGGATTCGTGAGCGCGTAGGCCCCCACTTCGTCATCGGCCTGCGTATCACAGCCAACGACTACATGCCGGACGGGCAAGGACCCGAGGGCTTTGTCGCCATCGCGAAGGAAGTGGAAAAGGCAGGCATCGACTATGTTGCGCTCGTGTACGGTTGCTATGAATCTATGAATCGGATGCCGGACCGAGACGGCGAGAACCTGGTTGACAATGGTGACGCGCGTGTGTTCAAGCGTGAGCTGTCGGTGCCGGTGATGCTCAGCACGCTCCACGACCCGTTACGAGCGGCGCGAGCCATCGCCGACGGGCATGGCGATCTGGTCCTGGAAGCTCGCCAGATGCTCGCCGATCCTGACTATGCGCAGAAAGCCATCGAAGGACGGACCAACGACATCGTCCGTTGCGATCGCGACATGCTGTGCGCGCGGCGCATGGCTTTGGCCATGCCGGTGCGTTGTTCGGTGAATCCAAGAATGGGCCGTGAAAGTCGTAAGCCTGGGGAACTGGCGCCGCTGAACCGGCTTGTGAAAGCGCCAATAGAGCCGATCATCCTCAGACTAACGCGTTCGCCCTTGTTCATGGGGCTTGTTGGGCGGTTCATGAAAAAACCGAAGGGGGATAAACACCTCGACTGATCAGAAATCTCGAAGCTGACGAACATCGAGATTGCGCACATAGGGCCGCAACTCAATGGTTGGCGGAGCCGCATAGCTACCAGATACGAGCAGATTTACCCCATCCTTATTGAGCGGAAGATCGGCAACGCCTGCATCGCCTTACTATTCGGTGGCAGCAGCCCGCAGGGGCCAAGGCGTTGCCTCGGCGGTCTCCTGCTGGATCCGGATTACTTTACAGTTGTTGAGGTTGATTAATTCTGCTAGTAGGACGACTAATTGCGCTAGCAGGCTCCGCCATTGCCGTTCGGCCGCATTTATGCGATGGCGGCTGACCGATTTGATCACCCTGCATGTTGCCCGCCTGGCGCAACAACGATGGCGGACCGTTTCGAGAGGATCGCCATGTTCGCCGCAGTCCTGGATGGCTGGGTTAAGCCAAGCCCACTTCCAGTACGGCGCGTTGACATCAATCGGGTTAATCACGAGGCATCGGAAAGCGGGGCTCCATTGCCGCCGTTTTACTTCGTCCCTCGAACATCATTTATCTTGCTCAATGCCCCATCGACTTACGCGTGCTCGCACTCACCAGCGTGCGGTCGCCTTGCGCTGTGCGCGACCCGGTGACGTGTCCTTGGCTGTCTGCGATGTGATGTAAGGCATGAGACCAAGCATATGCTAGGTTGTCATGCTTCGATCAGTAGTGTTTCCCCTAGCGGTGCGCAGGCATTTCACGGCATGTTTAAACAAGCATTTGCTTGGTGTTCGATTTACAGTGAGGCCTGCTAAAAGTGCTATAGGGGAACGAAATTGCGAAGAGCGGTCATTGTTTCGACGGCGCGAACGCCCATCGGCAAAGCGTTCCGCGGGTCGCTGAATTGCACGAAATCTCCAACCCTGATGGGGCATGCCATCCGTCACGCGGTGCGGCGAGCATCAGCTGAGGGATCCGAAGTTGACGACGTTGTTGTAGGCACCGTGCTTGGTGCAGGAACGGCAGGAGGGAATCTGGCACGTTTTGCGGCACTGGCCGCAGGCCTACCTGAGACCGTGTCCGGTCAAACTCTTGACCGCCAGTGCTCGTCAGGTTTGATGGCGATCGCGACTGCCGCCAAGCAGATCATGGTTGATGGAATGCAAATCGTTGTCGCAGGCGGTCAGGAGAACATTTCCGCCTTGCAGGAGCGGTACATGGCTTGGACAGCGGACGAGCAGGATCCCGCAGTCGTCGCTTCTGCCGCGCATGCCTACATGCCGATGTTGCAGACCGCAGAATTCGTGTCGGAAAAGTACGGCCTCAGCCGGATCGCGCAAGACGAGTACGCACTCGAATCGCAGTTGCGAACGGCGGCGGCGCAACGGGCCGGCGTGTTTGACGATGAGATCGTTCCCATCCGCACAACGATGAAGGTGGTCGACAACGCTACTCAGACGATCTCATTCAAGGAGGTCGAACTTGCGCGCGATGAGGGCAATCGACCCGACACGACGTTGGACAATCTCCAGAAATTGCAACCGGTTCTGGAGGGAGGGCGGGTGACGGCGGGCAATGCAAGTCAGCTCTCAGATGGGGCGTCCGCGTGCGTCTTGATGGACAGCCAGCTCGCGGAGAGGCGTGGACTAGACATTCTCGGTACCTACCTTGGCATGGCCGTGGCTGGTTGTGCGCCGGAGGAAATGGGCATTGGCCCAGTCTATGCCATCCCGAAACTTCTGGCCCATCACGGTCTGCGAGTTCAGGACGTGGGCCTGTGGGAATTGAACGAGGCGTTTGCGTGCCAGGCTCTCTACTGCCGCGACCGGCTTGGTATTGACCCGCTCAGCTACAACGTTCACGGCGGAGGCATTTCCGTCGGGCATCCCTACGGCATGACCGGTGCACGGCTCGTCGGACACGCGTTGCTCGAAGGACGGCGACGAAAGGT